>NZ_LDNX01000084.1:0-50674 GCF_001027955.1 Kocuria sp. SM24M-10
GGCACCGCTCGCAGGCCAGGTGGGGGGCGTAGCCGGCGCGGGCCACCTGCACCAGGACCGGGCCCCGCTCCAGCCCCTCCCGGGCCGCCCGGTAGGCCGTCTCGGGCAGCCGGGCGCGGGAGGCCAGCGGGTCCCGGGCGGCGTGGAAGGAGTCGGCGGTCGAGACGATCCGCGGCATGTGCACCCGCAGCACCTCCCGCGCCGGGGCCAGCCGCCGGGCCCAGCCGGAGACCACGAGCCGCTGGGCCTCGGGGCTGACCGCGTGCCCGGCGAACAGCGCCCCGCACCCGCTGCGCCCGGCCCGCAGCAACAGCACGTCGCGCACGTGCTGGTAGGGCGCGCGCTGCTCCACGAGGTTCTCGTCGCCGTCGTCGAAGCAGGCCACGAGCCCGAGGTCGTCCACGGGCGCGTAGGCGGCCGAGCGGGTGCCCAGGACCACCCGGACCTGGCCGGTGGCCGCGGCGAGGAACGCCCGGTAGCGCGGGGTGGGCCCGTCCTCGGCGTGCAGGCGCACCAGGTGCTCGGCGCCGATCTCGTCCACCACCGAGCGCTCCAGCCGGGCCAGCGCCTTCTGGTCGGCCACGACCGCCACCGCCCCGCGCCCGGCCCGCCAGGCGGCACCGATTGCGGCGGCCAGCACGTCCGTCCAGTCGTGGGCGGGATGGGCGGGCAGCACCTCGACCACGGCGCGCGGGGCACCGCCGGCGCCGAGCTCGGCCAGGAACTCCGGCCCGCCGGCGTAGTCCGCCAGGGCGGCGTCGTGGGAGGGTCCGGGCACGTGCGGGGACAGGCCGGTCGAGTGCCCCGGCGCCTCGGCCAGGCGCTGCTCGACCTCCTTCTCCACCCGGGCGACCCGCGGCGGGACCGCCAGCCGCACGACGTCGGCGGTGGTGCCGGCCGCGCGCGCGGCGATGTCCTCGGCGAGCAGGGCGATCTCCGGGGTCAGCACGGGCAGCGGGGACAGCACCCGGCGCAGCGGCTGGATCCGGGCCATCACCTCCGAGTCGGCGGCCCGCTCGAGCACGTAGCCGGTCAGCTCCTGGCCCGCGAAGCCGACCTTGACCCGGGCACCGGGCACCGCCGTGTCCGCCAGCTCGGCGGGCACGGCGTAGTCGAAGGCCCGGTCCAGGTGCGGGACGTGGGTGTCCAGCAGCACCCGGGCCACGGGATCGGGCTCGGCCAGCAGCGCCGCGCCCACGCCCTTGGTGTCCGGCCGCGGCGGGCGCGGCGGGAAGCCCGAGAGGAGCGACAGCTGCCGCGGGGCCTCCGCGGCGGCCTCAGCGGCCTCCCGGGTCATGCTCAGAGCCCGGCGGCCGACCGCAGGTCCGCGACGCGGTCGGTGCGCTCCCAGGTGAACTCGGGCTCGGTGCGGCCGAAGTGCCCGTGCGCGGCGGTGCGCGCGTAGATCGGGCGCTTGAGGTCCAGGTCCTCGATGATCGCCAGCGGGCGCAGGTCGAAGACCTCGTGCACGGCCCGTTCGATCCGCAGCGGGTCCACGTGCGCGGTGCCGAAGGTCTCCACGTAGAGCCCGACCGGGGCGGCGCGCCCGATCGCGTAGGCCACCTGCACCTCCACGCGGTCGGCGAGACCGGCGGCCACGACGTTCTTGGCGACCCAGCGCATCGCGTAGGCCGCGGAGCGGTCGACCTTGGAGGGGTCCTTGCCCGAGAAGGCCCCACCGCCGTGGCGGGCCATCCCCCCGTAGGTGTCCACGATGATCTTGCGCCCGGTCAGCCCGGCGTCGCCCACCGGCCCGCCGCGCACGAAGTTGCCGGCCGGGTTGATGATCAGCTGGGTCGCGGACAGGTCCAGGCCGGTCTCCTCGAGCACGGGGCCGATCACGCACTGGCGCAGGTCCGAGGCCAGCTGGTCGAGGTCGTAGCCCTCCACGTGCTGGGCGGAGACCACCACGGTGTCCACGGCGACCGGGCGGTGGCCGTCGTAGCCGAGGGTGACCTGGGTCTTGCCGTCCGGGCGCAGCCCGGGCAGCACCGCGGTCTTGCGGACCCGGGTGAGCTGCTCGGAGAGGCGGTGGGCGATGAAGATCGGCGCCGGCATCAGCACCTCGGTCTCGTCCGAGGCGTAGCCGAACATGATGCCCTGGTCCCCGGCGCCCTGGGCGTCCCGGGCGTCGCGGGCGGTGCCCTCACGGACCTCGAGGGACTGGAACACGCCCTCGTAGATCTCCGGGGACTGCTCGCCCACGCTGATCGACACCCCGCAGAACTCCCCGTCGAAGCCGTGCACCGAGGAGTTGTAGCCGATGTCCAGCAGCGTCTTGCGCACCACGTTGGGGATCTCGACGTAGCCCCGGGTCTTCACCTCCCCGGCCACGTGGACCAGCCCGGTGGTCACCATCGTCTCGACCGCCACGGAGGACTCGGGGTCCTGGCGCAGCAGGTCGTCGAGGATCGAGTCGCTGATCTGGTCGCAGATCTTGTCGGGGTGGCCCTCCGTGACGGACTCGGAGGTGAACAGTCTCAGGTGCTGGGTCGTCTCGCTCACGGGAGACCATACTACCGTCCGCCCCGGACGGCGGAACGCGCCCGCCCTGCCGCACCGGGCGCGGCAGGGCGGGCCGGGATCAGCCGCGGACGCCGGCCAGGTCCTGCGCGATCCGCTGCACGAGAGCGCGGGCGACCTCGTCCTTGGGGCCCTCGAGCACCTGCTCCGGGCCGCCGGCGGCGCTGAGCACCGTGAGGGAGGTGGTGTCCTGACCGAAGACCAGGCTCTCGCCCACGTGGTTGACGGCCAGCAGGTCGCAGCCCTTGCGCGCGAGCTTCCGGCGCCCGAACGTCAGCGGGTCGGTCTCGGCGTCGCCGGTCTCGGCGGCGAAGCCCACGAGCAGCTGGCGGCGCCGGGCGGTGTTGCGCAGGTCCACGAGCTCGCGCAGGACGTCGGGGTTGCGCACCAGCTGGAGCACCGGGTCGGTGCCGTCCTCGGCCTTCTTCAGCTTCGCGTCGGCCACCCGGGCCGGGCGGTAGTCGGCCACCGCGGCGGCCATCACCACCACGTCGGCCCGCGCGGCCGCCCGCACGCACGCCCGGCGCAGCTGCTCGGCGGTGCCGGCGTGGACGACCTCCACCCCGGCCGGGACCGGGGTCTCGAGGTGGGCGGCCACCAGGGTGACCTCCGCCCCGGCGTCGCGGGCGGCGGCGGCGATCGCCACGCCCTGCTTGCCGGAGGAGCGGTTGCCGAGGAAGCGGACCGGGTCCAGCGGCTCGCGGGTGCCGCCGGCGCTGACCAGGACCCGGGCGCCCGCCAGCGGCCCGTCGGGCGTCGGCCCGCCCCGGACCAGGCGCAGGGCGGCGGCGTGGATGTCCTCCGGCTCGGGCAGCCGGCCGGGCCCGGAGTCGGGGCCGGTCAGGCGGCCCACGGCGGGCTCCAGGACGGTGTGCCCGTGGCCGCGCAGGGTGGTCACGTTGGCCTGGACGGCGGGGTTCAGCCACATCTCGGTGTGCATCGCCGGGGCGAAGAGCACCGGGGCGCGGGTGGCCAGCAGCGTGGTGGTGAGCAGGTCGTCGGCCAGTCCGTGCGCCGCGCGCGCGAGCAGGTCGGCGGTCGCGGGGGCGACGACGACGAGGTCGGCGCTCTGCCCCTGGTGGACGTGGTTGACCTCGTCCACCCGCTCGAAGACCCCCGTGCTGACGCGCTGGCCGGACAGGGCCTCCCAGGTGGGGGCGCCCACGAAGCGCAGCGCGGACTCGGTGGGCACGGGCACGACCGTGTGGCCGTCCTCGGTGAACAGCCGCAGCAGCAGCGCGGCCTTGTAGGCGGCGATGCCCCCGCCGATGCCGAGGACGACCTTCACGCCGTGCCGCCCCGCCGGACGGGCCGGAGGCGGCTCACAGGTCCCGGAGGTCCCCGGGCTCCCGCCCCGGCTCCTCCGGGGCGGCGTCGGCGGCGTCACCGGCCCCGTTGACCGGGTTGTCCTCGCCGCTGCCGGGCAGGTCGCCCAGCGGCTCGAGCGGGGTGCTGGACTCGCCCGCGGAGAAGTCCACGGTCGCCTCGTCGGAGAACGCCGCGCCGGCGGAGAAGTCGTCCTCCGTGCCCTGGGCGAAGAAGTCGGCGCCGAAGACGTCGGCGGCGAGGTCCGCCTCCGTGGTGAGCTGGCCGTTCTCGGCGAACCCGGCGTGCTCCACCGGGCGGCCCTCGATGAGGCCCGCGTCGATCTCCCGGAAGGAGATGGACAGCGGCTTCTCGTTGAGCTGCGTGTCGACGAGCGGACCGACGTACTCGAACAGCCCCTCGTGCAGCTGCGAGTAGTAGGCATTGATCTGCCGGGCACGCCGGGCGCCGAAGATCACGAGCCCGTACTTGGAGTCGGACTTCTTCAGCAGGGCGTCGATCGGCGGGTTGATGATGCCTTCGGTGTGGGTAGACAAGCTCTTGCTCCAAACGCGGTGGACGGGTATCAGGATGCCTGCTCGGGGTCGGCCCCCATGAGCTGCACGAGTTCGGCGGCGGCCCGCTCGACGCTGTCGTTGACGACGGTGTGGTCGAACTCCGGCTCTGCCGCGAGCTCCAGTTTAGCGGTTTCGAGCCGGACCCGCTGTTCCTCGGGCGTCTCGGTGCCCCGGCCGACCAGCCGGGCGACCATCTCGTCCCAGCTGGGCGGGGCCAGGAAGACGAAATTGGCCTCCGGCATCGTGCCGCGGATCTGCCGCGCCCCCTGCAGGTCGATCTCCAGCAGCACGCAGCGCCCGCCCGCCAGCGCCTGCTCCACGGTGGAGCGCAGCGTGCCGTAGCGGTGGGAGTTGTGCACCACCGCCCACTCGAGCAGCTGCCCGTCCCGGGCCAGGGCGTCGAACTGCTCGTCGGACACGAAGAAGTAGTGCACCCCGTCGACCTCCCCCGGGCGCGGGGCGCGGGTGGTCGCCGACACGGACAGCCACACCTGCGGATAGTGGTCCCGGACGTAGGTCGAGACGGTGCCCTTGCCGACGGCCGTGGGTCCG
Organism: Kocuria sp. SM24M-10; assembly: GCF_001027955.1. Taxonomy (NCBI): domain Bacteria; kingdom Bacillati; phylum Actinomycetota; class Actinomycetes; order Micrococcales; family Micrococcaceae; genus Kocuria; species Kocuria sp. SM24M-10. The sequence goes on from NZ_LDNX01000084.1 coordinate 4,959, forward strand.
GCGAGCACGGTCAGGGACGGGCGCGCGGGGCGGGGCGCGTCGGGAGTCACGGGAAACCTCCTGGATACGGGGTGGGGAACACCCCAATCTACCGGATCGCGCCCGCTCCCCCCGGCGCCCGCTCCCCCGGCGCCCGGCGGGCGGGCTCAGCGGTCGAGGTACTCGATGAGCGCCTTGCGCTGGTGCACGCCGAGCCCGCGCAGCCGCCGCGTGCGGGCGATGCCGATCTCCTCCATGATGGCGGCCGAGCGGACCTTCCCGATCCCCGGGGTGGCCTCGAGCAGGTCGGAGACCTTCAGCCGGCTCACGGCCTCCTCCTGGTCGGCCCGTTCGAGGATCTGGGCCACCGTCATCCGGCGCTCGCGCAGGCCCTTCTTCACGTCGGCGCGCGCCGTCCGTGCCTGGGTGGCCTTCTCCCGCGCGGCGGCTCGCTCGTCGTCGGTCAGCGGACGCAGTGCCATGTGGTTCCTCCTCGTCGCCACGGACTGCAGCCTCCGTCCCGCAGCAGGACGGCCAGCCCGTTTGCTAAAGAAACTACATGATTAACAATCCATCGCAAGGCGACACGACCGTGGCGTGACCAGGGGTGTCGTCCCCGGCCGCCCCCGCCGGAGGACCGTCAGCGCACCGCCGGCAGAACGCCGGGACCGGCGGGGGCACCGCCGCCGCTCAGCCCAGGGCCGCCGCCAGCTCCGCCGCGGAGCGCTCGACGGCCTCCCGCAGGGCGGGCACGGCCGGGCCGCGGCGCAGGATCGCCCGGCTCGAGGTGGCCAGCACCTGCCCGGCGGCGGCACCGAACACGGCCGGGAGGTCCTCGGCGCGGGCGCCCTGGGCCCCGTAGCCGGGGGCCAGCAGCGGCCCGCGGACCCCGGCCAGGTCGATGCCCAGCGCCGCCAGGGCGTCGCCGACCGTGGCGCCCACCACCAGCCCGCACGGGCCCAGGCCGGTGCGGCCCGCCGCGGCGGCGCCGGCGGGGGCGGGGCCCTCAGCGCCGCCGAGCACCCGGGCGTTCTCCGCCGCGGCCGCCGAGCACACGGCCCGGGCCACCGAATCGGCGCCTCCGACGTGCTGCACCGAGCGGCCCTCGGGGTTGGAGGTGAGCGCGAGCACGAACGTGCCGCGGCCCGTGCGCGCGGCCAGGTCCAGGGCCGGGCGCAGCGACTCGAAGCCGAGGTAGGGGCTCAGGGTCACGGCGTCCGCGGCGAGAGGGGACCCCTCCGCCAGCCACGCGGCGGCGTAGGCCTCCATCGTGGAGCCGATGTCGCCGCGCTTGGCGTCGGCCACCGTGAGCAGGTCCGCGGCGCGGGCCCCGGCGAGCAGCTCCTCGAGCACGGCGATGCCCGCGGCCCCGTAGGACTCGTACAGGGCCACCTGCGGCTTCACGGCCGCGGCCCACCCGGCGGCGGCCTCGAGCACCGTCAGGGAGAAGCGGCGCAGCCCCTCCGCGGTGCGGGGCAGCCCCCACGCGTCGAGCAGCCCCGGGTGCGGGTCGATGCCCACGCACAGCGGACCGTGGGCGTCCATCGCCCGGGCCAGCCGCGTCCCGAAGGGGGCGCGGCCGGGCCCCGGGAGCGGTGCGCCGGGGCGCTCAGGCACCGACGACCTCGGGCTGGGCCGGGGCGGTGAGGGCGTGCAGCCGCTGCTCGTGCTCCTGCAGGCTGGTGACGTCCCACGTGTAGGACCGCAGCGCGGTGACCGCCTGCAGGGCAGCCCCGAGCACGGAGACGGTCGTCATCAGCGGCACGCCCACGCTCGTGGCCGCCGCCCGGATCTCGTAGCCGTCGCCGCGGGCGGCGCCGCCGGCGGGGGTGTTGAAGATCAGGTCGATCTCCCCGTCGCCGATGAGGTCCACGATGGTCCGCTCCCCGGGGGCCGTCTCGCTGATCTTGCGGACCACGGTGGACTCGATGCCGTTGCGCCGCAGCACCTGCGCCGTGCCGCTGGTGGCCAGGATCTCGAAGCCGAGGTCGCGGAACATCCGCACGTAGGCGATCGAGGAGCGCTTGTCCTTGTTCGCCACGGAGACGAACATCCGCCCCGACGTCGGCAGGGACACGTTCGCCGCGGCCTGGGCCTTGGCGAAGGCCGTGTCGAAGTACTTGTCCAGTCCCATGACCTCGCCGGTGGAGCGCATCTCCGGGCCGAGCAGGGAGTCCACCACGGCGCCCTCGGCGGTGCGGAACCGGGCGAAGGGCAGCACGGCCTCCTTCACGGCCACCGGCGCGGAGGCCGGCAGGGTGGACCCGTCCAGACGCTCCGGCAGGTGCCCCTGGGCGCGCAGCTCGGCGATGGTCGTGCCGGTGCCGATCAGGGCGGCTGCCTTGGCCAGCTGCACGCCCGTGGCCTTCGAGACGAACGGGACCGTGCGCGAGGCGCGCGGGTTGGCCTCGATGACGTAGAGGACGTCGGAGGCCACGGCGAACTGGATGTTGATCAGCCCGCGCACGCCCACGCCCCGGGCGATGGCCAGGGTGGCCTCGCGCACCCGCGCGACGACGTCCGGGCCCAGCGTGATCGAGGGCAGGGTGCACGCGGAGTCCCCGGAGTGGATCCCGGCCTCCTCGATGTGCTCCATGACGCCGCCCACGTAGAGCTCCTCGCCGTCGTAGAGGGCGTCCACGTCGATCTCGATCGCGTCCTCGAGGAACTTGTCGATCAGCGCCGGCCGGGAGGAGGAGACCTCCGTGGCGTTCTGCAGGTACCGGGCCAGGGCCGGCTCGTCGTAGACGATCTCCATGCCGCGCCCGCCGAGCACGTAGGAGGGGCGCACGAGCACCGGGTAGCCGATCTCGTCGGCGATCCGCTTGGCGTCCTCGAAGGTCGAGGCGGTGCCGTTCTTGGGCTGGCGCAGCCCGGCCTCCCCGAGCACCCGGGCGAACTCGCCGCGGTCCTCGGCCAGGTCGATGGCCTCCGGGGTGGTGCCCAGGACCGGCACGCCCGCGGCCTTGAGCCGGGCGGCCAGCTTCAGCGGGGTCTGCCCGCCCAGCTGCACGAACACCCCGAGCAGTCCGCCGGTGCGCCGCTCGGTCTCCACGACCTCCATGACGTCCTCGAAGGTCAGCGGCTCGAAGTACAGCCGGGTGGAGACGTCGTAGTCGGTGGAGACGGTCTCCGGGTTGCAGTTGACCATCACCGTCTCGTGGCCGGCGGCGCGCAGGGCCATCGAGGCGTGCACGCAGGAGTAGTCGAACTCGATGCCCTGCCCGATCCGGTTCGGGCCCGAGCCCAGGATCATGATCGAGGGCTGCGCGTGCCGGCCGACCTCCGACTCCTCGTCGTAGGAGGAGTAGTGGTACGGGGTGAAGGCCTCGAACTCCGCCGCGCAGGTGTCCACGGTCTTGAACACCGGGCGGATGCCCAGGGCGTGGCGCACCCCGCGGACCACGGCCTCGTCCAGGTGGGCCAGCTCGCCGATCTGCTCGTCGGAGAAGCCGTGCCGCTTGGCCAGGCGCAGGGTGCGCTCGCTCAGGTCGCCGTCCTCGACCACCGCGGCGGCGACCTCGTTGAGCAGCACCAGCTGGTCGAGGAACCACGGGTCGATGCCCGTGGCCTCGTAGAGCCGCTCCACGGACGCCCCGGCGAGCAGGGCCTGCTGGACCTGCCGGATCCGCTCCGTGGTCGGGGTGCGGGCGGCCTCGACCAGGCGATCGAGCCCGGCGTCGTCGAGCTCGGGGGGCACGAAGGAGAAGGAGGAGCCCTTCTGCTCCAGGGAGCGCATGGCCTTCTGCAGGGCCTCGGTGAAGTTGCGCCCGATCGCCATGGCCTCCCCCACCGACTTCATGGTGGTCGTCAGCGTGGGGTCCGCCGCGGGGAACTTCTCGAAGGCGAAGCGCGGGACCTTCACGACGACGTAGTCCAGGGTCGGCTCGAAGGACGCCGGGGTCTTGCGGGTGATGTCGTTGGGGATCTCGTCCAGGGTGTAGCCCAGCGACAGCTTCGTGGCGATCTTGGCGATCGGGAAGCCGGTGGCCTTGGAGGCCAGGGCGGAGGAGCGGGAGACCCGCGGGTTCATCTCGATGACCACCACGCGGCCGGTGTCCGGCTCGATCGCGAACTGGATGTTGCACCCGCCGGTGTCCACCCCGACCTCGCGGATCACGGCGATCGCGATGTCGCGCAGGTTCTGGTACTCGCGGTCGGTCAGCGTCATGGCCGGGGCCACGGTGATGGAGTCGCCGGTGTGCACGCCCACCGGGTCGAAGTTCTCGATGGAGCACACGACCACGACGTTGTCGTGCTTGTCGCGCATCATCTCCAGCTCGTACTCCTTCCAGCCGAGGATGGACTCCTCCAGGAGCACCTCGGAGGTCGGGCTGTACTGGATGCCGGCGCCGGCGATGCGGTGCAGGTCCTCCTCGTCGTAGGCCATGCCCGAGCCGAGCCCACCCATGGTGAAGGACGGGCGCACGACCATGGGGTAGCCGAGCTCGTCGGCCGCGGCGAGGGCCTCGGCCATGGAGTGCACGATGACCGAGCGGGCGGACTCGGCGCCGCAGCGCTCCACGACGCCCTTGAACTTCTCGCGGTCCTCGCCGAGGTTGATCGCCTCGACGTTGGCGCCGATCAGCTCGACCCCGTACTTCTCGAGCACGCCGTTGGCGTCGAGGGCGATCGCGGTGTTCAGCGCGGTCTGCCCGCCGAGGGTGGGCAGCAGCGCGTCCGGGCGCTCCTTGGTGATGATCTTCTCGACCACCTCCGGGGTGATGGGCTCCACGTAGGTCGCGTCGGCGAACTCGGGGTCGGTCATGATGGTCGCCGGGTTGGAGTTGACGAGGATGACCCGCAGCCCCTCCTCCCGGAGCACCCGCAGCGCCTGCGTGCCCGAGTAGTCGAACTCCGCGGCCTGGCCGATGACGATCGGCCCCGAGCCGATGACCAGAACGCTGGTGAGATCTGTCCTGCGCGGCATGTCAGTGCTGCCCTTCCGTGCTGGCGTCCCGGTCCGGGCGCGCGCCCTGCGCGCCGCCGGGGACGGCGTTGTCGATGGTCGGGTCGGCGCGGCCGTCCCGGTGGCTGTCCATGAGCTCGATGAACCGGCCGAAGAGGTAGGAGGCGTCGTGCGGGCCGGCGGCGGCCTCGGGGTGGTACTGCACCGAGAACGCCGGCAGGTCGCGGCAGTTGAGGCCCTCGACCACGTCGTCGTTGAGGCACACGTGGCTGACCTCCACGTCCCCGAACTCCTCCAGCGGCGCGGTGACCGGGCCGTCGAGCGGGGCGTCCACGGCGAAGCCGTGGTTGTGCGCGGTGATCTCCACGCGCCCGGTCCGGCGGTCGAGCACCGGCTGGTTGATCCCGCGGTGGCCGAAGACGAGCTTGTAGGTGCCGAAGCCCAGGGCCCGGCCCAGCAGCTGGTTGCCGAAGCAGATGCCGAAGAACGGGATCCCGGCGCGCAGCACCTGGCGCAGGGTCTCCACCTGCCGCTCGGCGGTGGCCGGGTCGCCGGGGCCGTTGGAGAAGAACACCCCGCGCGGGCCCAGGGCCCGGATCTGCTCGAAGGTCGTGTCCGCCGGCACCACGTGCACGCGCACGCCGCGCTCGGCGAACCGGTGCGGGGTCATGGACTTGATGCCGAGGTCCACGGCCACGAGCTCGTGCCGGACCTCTCCCCGCCAGCCGTGCTCGGCGGGCTCCACCACGTAGGACTCGGCCACCGAGACGGTCTCGGCGAGCCGGCGGCCCTCCATCCGCTCGGCCGCGGCCACCGCGGCCACGAGCTCCGGCTCGGGCCGGAGGGCGGCGTCCCCGGAGAAGATCCCGCCGCGCATCGCGCCGCGGTCGCGCAGGTGGCGGGTGATCGCCCGGGTGTCGACGTCCTGGATGCCCACGACGCCCTGGTCGCGCAGCTGCTCGTCGAGGGAGCCCTCGGAGCGCCAGTTGGACGGGCGGCGGGCGGCGTCGCGCACCACGTAGCCGGACACCCAGATCCGGCGGGACTCGGCGTCGGCGGCGTTGACGCCGGTGTTGCCGATGTGCGGGGCGGTCTGCACGACCAGCTGGCCGGCGTAGGAGGGGTCGGTGATGGTCTCCTGGTAGCCGGTCATGCCGGTGGAGAAGACCGCCTCGCCGAGGGCGGTGCCGAGGGCGCCGTAGGCGCGGCCGCGGAAGACGCGGCCGTCCTCCAGCACCAGCACGGCGGGTTCGGTGGTGATCGAGCTCAAGGTCGTCCTCACGTTCGTGTCTGCGGGTCGGGAAGTGTCGGGCGGCTGCGGGCAGCCGCGGGGCGGTCAGGAGCGCGCTGCGGGGGCGATCGCCTCCACCTCGGCGAGCAGGCGCCGCTTGTCCTCGGCGCGCTGGGTCCGGAAGCCGGTGTCCACCACGGTGCCGCCCAGGGACCAGGTCAGCACGGCCAGTCCGTCCTTCTCGACGAACTTCCCGACCATGCCGGAGGAGGTGCCCACGGCCACGACGTCGGCCGCCGGGACGAACAGCGGGGCCGCGCCCTGCCGCTCGAAGAGCACCCCCTCGTCCAGCACGAGCGCCCGCGCCCGGGCGCGCACGCCCAGCCCGTGGGCGGCGATGCGCTCGAGCGGGGCGCCGGTCTCGGTGGTGGCCACGTACATGCCCGGCACGGCCAGCCGGGGCTCGCGCTCCTCGGCGCCGGCCGGCGGGGCCGGCGGCGCCGCGATCCCGGCCTGGCGCCGCACGCGCCCGGCCCAGCCCCGGCGGATCAGGGCGAAGAGCAGGGCGAGCAGGAGCAGCGTGCCGAGCACGGTGGTGAGCTGGTCCATGGGGCGGGGGCCTCCGGGCGGTGGAAGGGGTGGACGGGGCGGGGGTGCGGCGGATCAGGCGCGCGGTGAGGGGCTGTTCAGCGCGCCGTCCAGGACCGTGGGGTGGCCGCGGAAGAAGGTGGCGCGCACCGCGCCGGGCAGCTCCATCCCGCGGTACGGGCTGTTGCGGCCCTTCGAGGCGTGCCGGGCCGGGTCGACCACGGTGGTCGCCGCCGGGTCCCACAGCACGATGTTCGCCGGCTCGCCCTCCGCGAGGGGCCTGCCCTGACCGGCCAGGCGCCCGATCCGGGCCGGGGTCTCGGAGGCGATCCGGGCGACGTCGCGCCAGGTCAGCAGGCCGGTGTCCACGAGGGTGTGCTGCACCACGGACAGGGCGGTCTCCAGCCCGGTCATGCCGTTGGCCGCGCACGACCACTCGCACTCCTTGTCCTCGGCCGGGTGCGGGGCGTGGTCGGTGCCGATGACGTCGATGGTGCCGTCGGCCACGGCCGCCCGCAGCGCGTGCACGTCCTCGTCGGTGCGCAGCGGCGGGTTGACCTTGAAGACGGGGTCGAAGCTGCGGACCCGCTCGTCGGTGAGCAGCAGGTGGTGGGGGGTGGCCTCGGCGGTGACGTCGATGCCGCGCTGCTTGGCCCAGCGCACGATGTCCACCGAGCCCCGGGTGGAGAGGTGGCAGATGTGCACCCGGGAGCCCACGTGCTCGGCGAGCAGCACGTCGCGGGCGATGATCGCCTCCTCGGCCACCGCCGGCCAGCCGGTCAGCCCCAGCTCGGCGGAGACGGCGCCCTCGTTCATCTGGGCGCCCTCCGTGAGCCGCGGCTCCTGGGCGTGCTGGGCGACGACGCCGTCGAAGCCCTTGACGTACTCCAGGGCCCGGCGCATCAGCACCGGGTCGTGCACGCACATGCCGTCGTCGGAGAAGACCCGCACCGCGGCGCGGGAGTCGGCCATCGCCTTGATCTCCGACAGCCGTTCGCCCTGCAGGCCCACGGTCACCGCCCCGACCGGGCGGACGTCCACCCAGCCGGCGGCACGGCCCAGCTCGTGGACCTGCTCGACGACCCCGGCGGTGTCGGCCACGGGGTCGGAGTTGGCCATGGCGAACACCGCGGTGTAGCCCCCCAGCGCGGCGGCCCGGGTGCCCGTCTGCACCGTCTCGGCGTCCTCGCGGCCGGGCTCGCGCAGGTGGGTGTGGATGTCCACGAGCCCGGGCAGGGCCACCAGCCCGGTCCCGTCGACGATCTGCGCGCCCTCCGGGGCGGCCTGGCCGGGCGCCACGCGCCGGATCAGGCCGTCCTCCACGAGGAGGTCGGCCGGCTGCTCGCCGTACGGCCGGGCGCCCTGGATGAGGTACGAGGTCATGGGATGAGAACTCCTGGGGATGCGGGGGTGGAGGGGGCGCCGAGGTCGTCGCCGGCCAGCAGCAGGTAGAGCACCGACATCCGGACGGAGACGCCGTTGCGGACCTGGTCCAGGACCGTGGAGCGCGGGGAGTCGGCCGCGGCGGAGGAGATCTCCAGGCCCCGGTTCATCGGCCCCGGGTGCATGATCGCCGTGGGCGCCCCGGCGGTGTCCAGGGCCGCGACGCGCTCGGGGGTCAGGCCCCACTCGCGGGCGTACTCCTGAGCGGTGGGGAAGAAGGCGGCGTGCATCCGCTCGCGCTGCACGCGCAGCATCATCACCGCGTCCGGGGCCGGGTCCAGCGCCTGGTCCAGGGAGTACACGACCTCGCACGGCCAGTCGGCGATGCCCACCGGCAGCAGCGTGGGCGGGGCCACGAAGGTGACGCGGGCACCGAGGGTCGTGAACAGCCAGAGGTCGGAGCGGGCGACGCGGGAGTGCAGGACGTCGCCGACGATCACCACGTGCATGCCCTCGAGGTCGAGCCCGCGGGTGCTCTCCCGGCCCTCGGTGCGGGCCCGGTGCTGGCGCAGCGTCATGGCGTCGAGCAGGGCCTGGGTGGGGTGCTCGTGCGTCCCGTCGCCGGCGTTGACCACCGCGGCGTCGATCCAGCCGGACTCGGCCAGCTGCTGGGGGGAGCCCGAGGCCGAGTGCCGGATGACCACCGCGTCGGCGCTCATCGCCGCCAGCGTCTGGGCGGTGTCCTTCAGCGACTCGCCCTTGGAGACGGAGGAGCCCTTGGCGGAGAAGTTGATGACGTCCGCGGAGAGCCGCTTGGCGGCCGTCTCGAAGGAGATCCGGGTGCGGGTCGAGTCCTCGAAGAAGAGGTTGACCACGGTGCGCCCGCGCAGGGCCGGCAGCTTCTTCACTGACCGGTGGCCCACCTCGGCCATCTGGTCGGCGGTGTCGAGGACGGTCAGGGCGGCGGCGTGGGAGAGGTCCCGGGTGGACAGCAGGTGCCTCATGCGCGGACCGCCGGCACGGGGGTCTCGATGACCACGCAGTCGGCGTGCTCGGCCGGCCGCGGGTCGGGGTCGGTCTCGGCCAGGCGGACCCGGACCTTCTCCTGGGAGGAGGTGGGCAGGTTCTTGCCCACGTGGTCGGCACGGATGGGCAGCTCCCGGTGGCCGCGGTCCACCAGCACGGCGAGGCGGACCACGCGGGGCCGGCCGACGTCGACGAGGGCGTCGAGGGCGGCGCGCACGGTGCGCCCGGAGTAGAGCACGTCGTCGACGAGCACCACGGTGCGCCCGTCGATGCCCTGCACCGGGATGCGGGTGGGCTGCGGGGCGCGGGCGGGGTTCTTGCGCAGGTCGTCGCGGAACATCGTCACGTCGAGCTGGCCGAGGCTCGCGGCGGCGTCGAAGCCGGGGTCGGTCGCGGCGATCTTGGCGGCGATCCGCTGGGCCAGCGGATAGCCGCGGCGCGGGATGCCGAGCAGGACGAGGTCCGAGCTGCCCTTGTTGGCCTCGAGGATCTCGTGGGCGATGCGCGTGAGCGCGCGGTCGATGTCGGCTGCCGAGAGGATGACGCGCGCGGGTGCGGGTCCCTTCGAGGGACCGTCCGCGGAGGTGTCGTCGATCATGGGTGCCGCCTCCTTCCCCGCCTCACAGGACGGACTTAAAGGTTGCTTGCTCGCCCCAAACTAGCACAGCGCACCGGGGCCCGCGGGCCGCCCGCCCCTGCTGACCGCACCGGACGTGGGCAGTCTCACAGGCGGCGCCGCGCTCCCGGAGCTCCGTCCCGAGGCTCCGGGCCCGGTGCTACCGGTGGTCGGCCCGTTCCCACCAGAGCGCGGTGGCGGCGGCCGAGCCGAGGGCCACGAGCACCACGCCCAGGATCCCGGCCCAGCCGACGCCGGACCGGCCGGGCCCGGCCGCCCCGGAGAGCAGGGCCGGCACCGCCCACGGGAACCACCCGCCGTGGCCCACGGCCGCGAGCACCTGGGCCAGCAGGACGGTCAGGAACAGCACGCCGACGGCGGGCAGGTAGCCGCGTCCCACGCTGGCGGCCAGACCGTAGCCGGCCGCCAGCCCGGCGGTCAGCAGGCCGGCGCCCAGCACCGTCCCGGCCCCGCGGACGGCCGTCGCCGCGGACCAACCGGGCAGCCCGAGCAGCGCGCCCAGCCCGAGCACGAGGCCGACGAGGAGCAGCGTGAGCAGCGCGCACCACACGAGGCCCAGCAGCAGCTTGGCCAGCACCACGGCCGTGCGGGAGGTGGGCACGGCCAGCAGGTCGGTGACGGTCCGGTCGGAGAACTCCCGGCCGAAGAGCCAGATGGCCGCGGTGCCGAAGATCAGCAGCCCGCCCACGGCGAGCGTCTGGGCGGCCAGGGAGAAGTACCCGGGCCAGTCGGCGGTGCCGCCCGACAGCTGGGCCTTGGCCCCGAGCAGCCCCAGGGTCCGGGCCCGGTCCGGGTCCTGGAGCACGAACATGAAGAAGGCGCCGACCAGCCCGGCCAGGACCGTGGCGCCCGCGGTGGCCCAGGGCACCCGGGAGCGGCGCAGCTTGAGGGCCTCCGCGTGCACGGCGGCGGCCAGGTCACCGCGCACGGGGTGCCTCCCCGGCTCCGGGCGCCCCGGGGGGCGCCTGCACCAGGCGCAGGAAGTGGCTCTCGAGGTCCTCCCGGACCTCCGCGAGCCCGGTGAGGGCCACCCCGGCGTGCACGAGCGCGGCCGCCACGTCCTCCGGCCGGCGCGTCGCCCGGTCCCCGGCGAGCACGACGACCCCGGCCCGGCGGCGGGCGGGGAAGCCCGCCGCGGTCAGCACCTCCACGGCCCGGTCGTCGTCGCGCGTGGTGAGCTCCAGGTGGCGGTGCACCCGCTCGGGCAGGGAGCCGGTGGGGAACTCCTCCACCAGCCGGCCCCGGTGCAGCACCCCGACCCGGGTGGCCAGGCGGGCGACCTCGCCCAGCAGGTGGCTGGAGAGCAGGACCGTGGTGCCGTGCCCGCGGGCCAGGTCCGTCAGGAGGGTGCGGACCTCCACCACTCCGGCCGGGTCCAGGCCGTTGACCGGCTCGTCGAGCACCAGCACGGACGGCCGGTGCAGCACCGCCCGGGCCAGGGCCAGCCGCTGCCGGTTGCCCTGGGAGAGGTCGCGGGCGCGGCGGTCGGCGTGCTCGCCGAGGCCGAAGAGCTCCACCGCGTCCCCGACCGCGTGCGGGTCGCGCACCCGGTGCAGGCGCCGGGCGACCTCCAGGTTCTCCCGCACGGTCAGCTCCGGGTAGGCGGTGGCCGCCTCCACCAGGTAGCCCACCTCCGCCCGGGCGGAGCGCTCGCGGGGACCGCGGCCCAGGACGGTGACCGAACCGGTACCGGGGCGGACCATGCCCAGGACCATCCGCATCAGCGTGGTCTTCCCGGCGCCGTTGAGCCCCAGCAGCGCGTAGATCTCCCCCGCCCGCACCTCGAGGTCGACCCCCTGCACGGCCGGCACGGGACCGTAGTGCTTCGACAGGCCCCGCAGCCGGAGCGCCGGAGCCGTCATGGCAGCCTCCCGTGCTCGTCCTGCCAGGATCCTAGCGCGCCCGGGGCGAGCCGGTGAGGGCCCGCGACGACCGGCACCCCGCCCGGCCCGGGGCCCGGGCGGGACGGGGTGCCGACCGGCGGCGGGGCCGGGGACTCAGCCGAGCAGGGTCGGCTTCATCTTCTGCAGCCGGCCGAGCAGGCCGTTGACGAAGCGCGGGGAGTCGTCCCCGCCGAGGTCCTTGGCCAGGCTCACGGACTCGGCCACGGCGACGCCGTCGGGGACGTCGTCGTTGAACAGCAGCTCCCAGGCCCCCACGCGCAGGACGTTGCGGTCCACGGCGGGCATCCGCTCCAGCGTCCAGCCCTGGGAGTAGGTCTCGAGGTACTCGTCGAGCTCGCCGCGGCGCATGGTCACCCCGAGCACCAGCTCCTCGGCGTACGGGGAGACGAGTGCGTCGCTGTGCAGCCGGCGCCGCTCCATGACCTCACGGGCGTCCTCGCCGCGCTGCTCGGCCTCGAAGAGGATCTCCACGGCGCGGCGGCGCGCCTTGCCCCGGGCGCTCACTCGTTGACGCGGCCCAGGTAGTCACCCGTGCGGGTGTCGACCTTGACCTTCGTGCCCTGCTCGAGGAACAGGGGCACCTGGATCTGGTAGCCGGTCTCCACGGTGGCGGGCTTGGTGCCGCCGGTGGAGCGGTCGCCCTGCAGGCCCGGCTCGGTGTAGGTGATCTCCAGCACCACGGACGCGGGCAGCTCGATGTACAGCGGGGCGCCCTCGTGCATGGCGATCGTCGCGTTGAGGTTCTCGAGCATGAAGTTGGCGGCGTCGCCGACGACCTCACCGGGGACGGTGATCTGGTCGTAGGTCTTGTTGTCCATGAAGACGTAGTCGGCGCCGTCCTGGTACAGGTACTGGTACTCGCTGCGGTCCACGGTGGCGGTCTCGATCTTGGCGCCGGCGTTGAAGGTCTTGTCGACCACCTTGCCCGAGGTGATGTTGCGCATCTTCGTGCGCACGAACGCCCCGCCCTTGCCCGGCTTGACGTGCTGGAACTCGATGACGTTCCACAGGTTGCCCTCGAGCTTGAGCACGGTGCCGTTCTTGATGTCGTTGGTGGTAGCCACAGGTTCTCTCTCTGGTCGGTCCGCGTCGGTCGGTGCGCGTCGGTCGGTGCGCGTCGGTCTGTCTGCGCCGTTGGGTCGGCGCCGGTCGGTCTTCGTGGTGCTGTCCGCCCGGGCCGTCCGCGCGGGTGGGTCCGCGCCGCTCCGCCGGCGCGGGCGGCAGGTTGGTGGGCCCGGGGGCGTCGCCCCGGACCGCCGACCAGTCTAGCCGGGCGCGCCCTCGGCGATCTCCTGGTAGGTCGCGAAGAGGATCGCCTGGTCCGGGACCTCGAGGATCCGCGGCCGGGCCACGGCGTCCAGCACCACGAACCGGAGCAGGCTGCCCCGGGTCTTCTTGTCCCGCTTCATGACCTCCAGCAGCCGCGGCCACTGGTCCCACCGGTAGGTGGTGGGCAGGCCCAGGGCGGCCAGGACGCTGCGGTGGCGCTCGACGACGTCGTCGGCGAGGGTGCCGGCGGTCCGGGCGAGCTCGGCGGCGAAGACCATGCCGACAGCCACGGCGGCGCCGTGGCGCCACTGGTAGCGCTCGTTGTGCTCGATGGCGTGGCCGAGGGTGTGCCCGTAGTTGAGCATCTCGCGTCGTCCGGCCTCGCGCAGGTCCCCGGAGACGACCTCCGCCTTGACCCGGATCGCGCGCTCCACGAGCTCGCGGACCACCGCGGACTGCCCGTCGCGCACCGCCTCCGGGTTCGCCTCGATCAGCTCCAGGATCCGCTCGTCGGCGATGAAGCCGCACTTGACCACCTCGGCCATGCCGGTGAGCAGCTCGTTCTCCGGCAGCGTCCGGAGCGTGTCGAGGTCGCACAGCACGGCCGCGGGCGGGTGGAAGGCCCCCACGAGGTTCTTGCCCTCGGCGGTGTTGATGCCGGTCTTGCCCCCGACGGCGGCGTCGACCATGCCCAGCAGGGTCGTGGGCACGTGCACCACGCGCACGCCGCGCAGCCAGGTGGCGGCCACGAAGCCGGCGAGGTCGGAGACCGCTCCCCCGCCCACGGAGACGATCGCGTCGGAGCGGGTGAAGTCGTTCTGCCCCAGGACCTGCCAGCAGAAGGACGCCACCTGGATGTGCTTGCCCTCCTCGGCGTCGGGGATCTCGGCGGTGAAGGCCTGGTAGCCCTGGGCGCGCAGCTCCTCCATCACCACGTCGCCGGTGCTGCGCAGCGCCCGCGGGTGGATGACCAGCACCCGCTGGACGCGGTCCCCCAGCACCCGGGGGACCTGTCCGAGCAGGCCGTGGCCCACGAGGACGTCGTAGTCGTCGGCCGGGCCGGTGCCGGTGACGGGAATGGTGGTGACGGTGCCGGGAGCGGGCTCGCTCATGCCTGGGCCTCCTGGTCGGTCGCGGGTCGGTCGGTCGCGGGCCGGTCGCCCGCGGGGGCGCCCCGGTCGGTGCGCTGGGCGCGCAGCCGGACGAGGGCCTCCTCGAGGTCGGCGCCGATCTCGGCGACGGGGCGGTTGCGGGTCCCGTCGAGCCGGATGTCGGCCAGCTCCTCGTAGCAGGCCCGCCGGGACTCGTAGAGCTCCTGCCAGCGCCGCTCCGGGTCGGGCCGGAGCATGGGCCGGGTGCGGTTGCCGCTGATCCGGGGCAGCACGGTCTCGGCGTCGACCTCGAGGTAGGCGACGAGCTCGTGGCGCAGCATCTCCCGCACCGACGGGGTCATGGGGGCGCCGCCGCCCACGGAGAAGATCGCGTTGGCGTGGTCGGGGTCGCGCAGCACCTCGGCCACGGTGTCCGCCTCGAGGTCGCGGAAGTACTTCTCGCCGTGCTCGCTGAAGATCGTCGAGATCACCCCGTGGCGGGAGACGATCAGCTGGTCCGCGTCCACGAAGTCGTAGCCGTAGAACTTGGACATGTGCAGGGCCAGGAAGGACTTGCCGGCGGCCATCGGCCCGATCAGGACCACGGGCCGCTGGGGCACGGGGGCGGCGTCGACCGGGGCGGGGAACTGCGCGTTCACGCGCGGCCTCCCTCGGCGCCCGCAGCAGGCTCGGCGGGGGTCTCGGCGGGGGTCTCCGCCGGGGCCACCAGGGGGTCGCCCATGTGGTCCCCGGCGGTCGCGGCCACGTCGTCGTCGAGGACGCCGAGCTCCCCCGCGGAGGCGAGGGACGCCGGGATCGCCGCGAGGTAGGCGTCCTGGTTGCGGACCAGCTCGGCGACGGAGTCCCCCCCGAACTTCTCCGTCACGGCGTCGGCGAGGACGAGGGCGACCATCGCCTCGGCCACGACGCCGGCGGCGGGCACGGCACAGACGTCGGAGCGCTGGTGGTGGGCGCGGGCCGCCTCGCCGGTGGCGACGTCGACGGTGCGCAGGGCCTTGGGGACGGTGGCGATGGGCTTCATGGCCGCCCGCACCCGCAGCACGTCGCCGATCGACATGCCGCCCTCGATCCCGCCCGCCCGATTGCTCACCCGGCGCACGAGGCCGTCGTCGCCGCGGGCGATCTCGTCGTGGGCCGCGGAGCCGGGCCGCGCGGCGGTCAGGAAGCCGTCCCCGACCTCCACGCCCTTGATGGCCTGGATGCCCATGAGCGCCCCGGCCAGGCGCGAGTCCAGCCGGCGGTCCCAGTGCACGTAGGAGCCCAGTCCCGGCGGCAGGCCGTAGGCGAGGACCTCCACGACCCCGCCGAGGGTCTCGCCCTGCTTGTGCGCGGCGTCCACGGCGGCCACCATCGCCTCCGCGGTGGCGGAGTCGTGGCAGCGCAGCGGATCGGCGTCCAGGGCGGGCACGTCCGCGGGCAGCGGGCGGGGGGCGTTTACCGGGGCGCTCACCGCACCGACCGCGGTCGTGTGGGAGACGAGGCGCACCCCGAGGGCCTCGAGCAGCTTCGCGGCCACCGCACCGAGGGCCACCCGGGTGGCGGTCTCGCGGGCGCTGGCCCGCTCCAGGACGGGGCGGGCCTCGTCGAAGCCGTACTTTTGCATCCCAGTGAGGTCGGCGTGACCGGGACGGGGCCGGGTCAGGGGGGCGTTGCGGGCCCGCCCGTCCAGCACCTCCGGGTCCACCGGGTCGGCCGACATGACGTCGCGCCACTTGGGCCACTCGGTGTTGGCGATCTCGATCGCCACCGGCCCGCCCTGGGTCACGCCGTGGCGCACCCCGGCCAGCAGGCGCACCTCGTCCTGCTCGAACTTCATCCGGGCCCCGCGCCCGTAGCCGAGCCGGCGCCGGGCCAGGGCGTCGCGGATGTCCTGGCTGGTCAGGGGCACCCCCGCCGGCACACCCTCGATGATCCCGACGAGCGCCTCGCCGTGGGACTCGCCGGCCGTGAGCCAACGCAACATAGCAACTCTTTTCCGTTCGTGGTCTCGGCGGCGGACGGCGCCCGGGGGCGCGCCCTGCCGCCAGGGGTCAGGAGGCCGGCGGGGGCGGGACGTCGCGGACGGGCCGGCCCACCGCCGTGCACAGCGCCGCGACCACGTCCTGCTCGCGGGGCAGGGGTGTGCCCGGGCCGCGACCGGTGAACAGGCGGATCTGGTCCACCGCCTGGAAGATCAGCATATCGATCCCCGGGGCCACCGCTCCCCCGGCCTGCGCCCAGGTCCGTGCGATCGCCGACGGCCACGGGTCGTAGGCGGCGTCCAGGAGGACGCCCGTGGTGACCGGGGACAGCCGGGCCGCGTCCCGGGCGAGCTCGTCCGCCCCGTGCGGGGGCAGGGTGCAGACGACGACGTCGTAGCCGGGCAGGGCGGCGGGAGCCTCGTCCCACGCCCGCAGCCGCACCGGCAGCCCGAGCCGGCGCCCGGCCTCCACCGCGCGCCCGGCCCGGGCGGCGGAGCGCACGAAGACGTCGACGGCGCGGGCGCCCAGGCGGCCGGCGGCGGCCACGGCGGCCGTGGCCGTCCCGCCCCCGCCGAGCACCGCGGCCCGGGGCGCCGCGGGCACGGGCCCGGCGGCGCGCACCGCGCCCACGATCCCAGCGACGTCCGTGTTGTGCCCCAGCACCGTGCCGTCGGGGCGGAAGACCAGGGTGTTGACCGCGCCGACGGCGGCGCCCAGCTCCGTGAGCTCGTCGGCGCACGCGGCGGCCGCCGACTTCAGGGGCATCGTCACCGACAGCCCGCGCCAGGCGGGGTCGCCCCGGCGGGCGTCGACGAACGCCGGCAGCTGCTCCTCGACGAGGTCGTGGGCGTCGTAGTCGACGGCCTCGCCGAGCACCGCGTACGCGGCCCGGTGCAGGTCCGGGGAGCGCGAGTGCCCGATGGGGTGGCCCACCACGGCGGCGCGGGCGGGGCTCACCCGCACCGGCCCTCGTTCTCGCTGCACCACTGGTTGTACTCCTCGACGTTCTCCAGGTGCTCGGCGTAGGTCTCGGCGAACTTCGTCTCGCCGGTGTCCAGGTCGACGGTCACCCAGAAGTAGTAGCCGGTCTCCTCGGGGTCGGCGGCCGCCTTGATCGCGGCGTCCCCCGGGGAGCCGATCGGCCCGATCGGCAGCCCCGGGTTGGCGAAGGTGTTGTACCGGTTCGACTCGTCGCGGCGCTCCTCCTCGGAGAAGTCGTAGCTCTTCCGGCCGAGGCCGTAGGTCACGGAGGCGTCGGACTGGATGAACCCGGAGGTCTCCCCGTCGGGGTTCTGCAGCCGGTTCTCGATGGCCCCGGCCACGACGTCGTAGTGCTCGGGCTGGACCTCGAACTCGATGATCGAGCCGATGGTGAGCACCTCGAAGATCTCGTCCTCGTCGGTGATCCCGTTGTCCTCGAGCGTCGCCCGGGTGCGGTCGACCATGGCCCGCAGGACCTCCTCGGCGGTGGCGTCGAGCGGGAACCGGTACTCGCCCGGGTGCAGCCAGCCCTCGAGGGTCGGGAAGCGGGCGGGGATGCCGAAGGTCTCGGTGTCCTCCGAGTAGGCCTCGAACTCCTCGACCGGGATGCCGGTGGACTCGCTGAGGACGCCGAAGACGTCGGACATGCGCTGGGTCTGGTCGATGGCCGCGTAGTGGGTGGCCTCGTCCTCCTCCATGAGCGCGCCCACGGCGGCCTCCGAGCTCATCTCGGTGCGCAGCTCGTACTCGCCCGGCTGGATGAACTCCCCGGAGTACTCCTCCTGGAAGTTCTCCACGAAGGTCTCGGCGTCGGCGACGATGCCCTGCTGCTCGAGGGCCACGGCGACCTGGCCGGTGGTGGCGCCCTCGCTCACCGCGAAGGTCACCGGGTCCTCGCCGTCGCCGCGGTAGTCGCGCACCTCGAACCAGCCGAAGGTGGAGGCCAGCACGGACACGGTGATCAGCCCGGCCAGCAGGAACAGGGCGATGGCGGTGGTGAGGGAGACCCGGCCGCGGCGGCGCCGGCGCTTGACCTGCTCGGGGGTCAGCTCCTCGTGCTCGAAGACGCCGCGCAGGCCTGTGGAGGGCTCCCGCGACGACGGGGCGTCCAACAGGCTGCCCAGGCCGCCCGAGCCGGAGGACTCGCGGGCGGTCTCGGGGCGGCGGGGCGCCGACTGGTCGTACGGGTCGTCGCTCACGAATGCTCTCCGTCCGGATCGGTGGTCGTCAACGGTTCCGTCCGCGCCCGGTCGGGCGGTCCGGCGGTGTCCTCGGCGGTGCCCCGGGAGTGGGCGGGGCCGTGCCCGGGATGCTCCGCGACGGGACCGTCCGCGTCGAGGTCTCCACCATTATGCGTGAGATCTCCCGTCGGGACGGCCCGCACCGGGCCGGGTGCGGCCGGGTCCACCGGCGTGCCGGGCTCCGCGCCGGTGGACCGGGCCCGGTCCACGGCGCTCTGCAGGATGGTGACGGCGGCCACCTGGTCGACCTTGTCCTTGTGCTCCCGGCGCGAGACCCCGGCCTCGAGCAGGGCCCGGTGGGCGTCCACGGTGCTCAGCCGCTCGTCGACCAGCCGCACCGGCACCTCCCAGCCCTTGGCCCGCAGGCGCCGCACGAGCGCGGCGGCGTAGTCGCGGGCCATCGCGGTCGAGGCGTTCTCCCCGCCGTCCAGGCTGCGCGGCAGCCCCACGTAGACGCCCACGGCGCCGTGCTCCTGCACCAGCCCGGCCAGGAGCTTCACGTCGAAGCCCTTCCGGGGGTCCCGCTGCAGCGTGGTGAGCGGGGTCGCGAGGATGCCGTCGGGGTCGCTGAGGGCGACCCCGACGCGGACCAGGCCGACGTCGACCCCGATCCTGCGGCCCCGCACGTAGTCGTCGCTCACGCGGCGGCGCCGCCTGTCGCGCGGGCGACCTCGGCCAGCACCGCGTCGAGCGCCGCCCCGATCCGGGAGGCGTCCTGCCCGCCGCCCTGGGCGATGTCGTCCTTACCGCCGCCGCCGCCGCCGAGGACCTGCGCGGCGGTGCGCACCAGACGGCCGGCCTTGACCCCGGCCTCGCGGGCGCCCTCCGTGGTGGCGACCAGGACGAGCGGGCGGCCCTTGGCCACACCGGCCACCGCGACGACCGCGGCGGTCTGGCCGAGCCGGCCGCGCAGGTCCAGGGCGAGGGTGCGGACGTCGTCGGCGCCGGCCACCTCACCGGCGTCGTGCACGAGCGCGGTGACCGGGCCGATCCGCCGGGCATCGTCCAGCAGCGCGCCGGCCTGGGCCTGGAGCTTCTCGCGGCGCAGGCCGGCGAGCTCCTTCTCCGCGGACTTGAGCTTGTCGAGGGTGGCGGCGAGCCGCTCGGGCAGCTCGGCGGAGCTCTGCACCTTCAGCATGTCGGTGAGCTGGTGCACGAGGGTGCGCTCGGCGGCGAGGTGCCGGAAGGAGTCCAGGCCCACCAGCGCCTCCACGCGGCGATTGCCGGAGCCCACCGACTGCTCGGTGAGCAGGGTGAGCGAGCCGATCTGGGCGGTGGCGCCCACGTGGGTGCCGCCGCAGAGCTCGCGCGACCACGGCCCGTTCATCTCGACCACCCGCACGCGGTCCCCGTACTTCTCGCCGAACAGGGACGTGGCGCCCATGGCCTTGGCCTCGGCGAGGCCCATCTCCTGCGTCACGACCTCGTAGTTCTCGTGGATCGCGGCGTTGGAGACCTCCTCGATCTCCTGGCGCTGGGCCTCCTGCAGGCCCTCGCCCCAGGCGAAGTCGAAGCGCAGGTAGCCCTCCTTGTTGAAGGACCCGCGCTGCACGGCCTCCGGGCCGAGGATGTCGTGCAGGGCCGCGTGGACGATGTGCGTGCCGGAGTGAGCGGCCTCGGCGGCGCGCCGCCGGGCCACGTCCACCTGCGCGAGCACCGTGCTGCCGGAGACCACCTCGCCCTCGCGCACGACGGCCTTGTGCACGGACAGGCCCTTCACCGGCTGCTGCACGTCGGTGACCTCGAGGACGAACCCGTCGCCGGTGATCGTGCCCCGGTCGGCGGCCTGGCCGCCCGCCTCCGCGTAGAACGGGGTCTCGTCGAGGACGACCTCGACGGCGTCCCCCGCCGAGGCGGCGGGCACGGTCACCCCGTCCTGCAGGAGGGCCCGCAGGACCGTCTCGCCGCGCAGCCGGTCGTAGCCGGTGAAGACCGAGCCGCCCTCGTCCACCAGCCGGCGGAACACCGAGAGGTCGGCGTGGGCGCCCTTCTTGGCGCGCGCGTCCTGCTGGGCGCGGCGCCGCTGCTCCTCCATGAGCCCGCGGAAGGCGGTCTCGTCGACGGCGACCCCGGCCTCGGCGGCCATCTCGAGGGTCAGGTCGATCGGGAAGCCGTAAGTGTCGTGCAGGGCGAAGGCCTCGGCCCCGGAGACCGCCTGGCCCTGGCGCCTGGCCCCGGCCACGGCCTCGTTCAGGCGCGTGGTGCCGGACTCGATGGTCTTCAGGAACGCCTTCTCCTCGGCGTAGGCGACCCGGGAGATGCGCTCGAAGTCCTCACCCACGTAGGGGTACACGCCCTGCATGGCGTCCCGGGAGGCGGGCAGCAGCACGGGCAGGCAGGGCTCGGTGACGCCCATCAGGCGCATCGCGCGGATCGCCCGGCGCAGCAGGCGGCGCAGGATGTAGCCGCGGCCCTCGTTGGACGGGGTGACGCCGTCGGCGATGAGCATCAGGGAGGACCGGACGTGGTCCGCGACCACGCGCATCCGCACGTCGTCGTCGTAGCCCTCCTCCTCCGGCTTCTCGGAGCCGCGGTACTGCTTCCCGGACAGCTCGGCCGCCTTGTCCAGCACGGGCCGGACCTGGTCGGTCTCGTAGAAGTTCTCCACGCCCTGCAGCAGCATGGCCAGGCGCTCGACGCCCAGCCCGGTGTCGATGTTCTGCTCCGGCAGGTCGCCGAGGATCTCGTAGTCCTTGCCGGAGCCCTCGCCGCGCTGGTACTGCATGAACACGAGGTTCCAGATCTCGATGTAGCGGTCGTCGTCGACCGCCGGGCCGCCCTCCCGGCCGTAGCGGGGACCGCGGTCGTAGAAGATCTCGGAGTCCGGGCCCGCGGGGCCGGGCTGGCCGGTGTCCCAGTAGTTCTCGTCGCGGCCCATCCGCTGGATCCGCTCGGCGGGCACGCCCACGGTGTCCTTCCACAGGGCGTACGACTCCTCGTCCCCCTCGTAGACGGTCACCCACAGCCGCTCCGGGTCGAGGCCGAAGCCGCCCTTCTCGAGCGGGCCGGTGAGCAGCTCCCACGCCATGGGGATGGCGCGCTCCTTGAAGTAGTCGCCGAAGGAGAAGTTGCCGGCCATCTGGAAGAACGTGCCGTGGCGGGCGGTCTTGCCGACCTCCTCGATGTCGAGGGTGCGGATGCACTTCTGGATGGAGGTGGCCCGCCGGTAGGGGGCCGTCTCCTGACCGAGGAAGTACGGGATGAACGGCACCATGCCGGCGATCGTGAACATGGCACCGGGCTGGCTGGAGATCAGCGAGGCGGAGGGCACCACGGTGTGGCCCTGGCCTTCGAAGTAGTCCAGCCAGCGCTTGGTGATTTCCTGAGACAGCATTACCGGTGCTTTCCTTCGCGGTGGGTCGAGGGGGGTGTCGACGGGGGTGTCGGGGGGTCGGTGGGCTCCTCCGGGGCGCGGCCCTCCTGCGGGGCCGCGGTGCCGTCGAGCACGCGCGGGGCCGCCGTGCCGCCGGTCAGGCGGGAGGACCCGGTCCCGGGGGCGCGCACGCCGAAGGACTCGCGCAGCTCGGCCTCCCGCTCGTCCATCCCCGCCCGGACGGTGGCGGCGAAGCGGTAGAGCCGGGAGCGCCAGTCGCCGGCCCGCGGGGTGCGTCCCGGCCCGGCTGCTCCGGGCACCGAGAGGTCCCGGCCCGGGGTGCGGGGGATCCGCGTGGCGGCGGCGCCCAGCAGGCCGCCGGCGGCCACGAGGGCGATCTTGCCCCAGAAGCTCATGGCCGGTCCCCCCCCGGGCCCGCGGTGCCCGCGGCGCGGCCGGGCCCCTCGGCGGGGCCGAAGCGCTCGGCCCGGTGGGAGCCCGGGGCGGCGGCGTCACCGGTGAACGCGCGGCGGACCCCGTGGGAGAACGCCGCGACCTTGATCAGCGGCTGCCCCACGGTGGAGGCCACCAGGGAGGACAGCGCCGAGACGTTCGCGGAGGCGTCGGAGACGTTGGTCGTGATGCCGTCGACCTTCTCGAGCTGGGAGTTCGTGGTCGACACGGTGCGGGTGACCTCGTCGATCAGCGGGACGGTCTCGTTGTTGAGCGAGCGGATCGTCAGCCGCAGCTCGTCGAAGACCCTGCCGAGCTTGAGGATCGGCACGGCAAGCAGGAGAACCAGCACGGCGAACACCCCCGCGGCGAGCAGTCCTGCGATTTCTCCACCGGTCATGGGGCGGCGCGCTCCTTGCTGGTCGGGTCCTGGGGGACGGGGCGGCGGGACCGCCCCGGGCGTTCGGCACGGGCACCGGTGCGGTGCCCGGGGATCAACTGTACCCAACGGAAGAGCCCGCGGCGCTGGCGCCGCGGGCTCTCCGCCGGTGAGGCCCTGTCCCGGCCGTGCCGGGACAGGAGCCCGCAGGGATCAGGCCATGCGGGCGTAGTACTCCACCACGAGCTGCTCCTCGCAGGTCACGGGGACCTCGGCGCGCTTGGGCTTGCGCACCAGCTTGGCCTGCAGCTTCTCGATCGACACGTCGAGGTAGCCCGGGGTGTCGGGCAGCACGGCCTGGTGCGCGCCGGCGGCGGCGACCTGGAAGGGCGCCATCTTCTCCGACTTGGGGTGCACGTGGATGAGCTGGCCCTCCTTCACGCTGTAGGAGGGGCGGTCCACCCGCTGGCCGTCCACCATGATGTGGCGGTGCACGACCATCTGACGGGCCTGGGCCATGGTCCGGGCGAAGCCGGAGCGCAGCACCAGGGCGTCGAGGCGGGACTCCAGCAGGGCGACCAGGTTCTCACCGGTCTGCCCCTCCTGGCGCTTGGCCTCCACGTAGGCGATGTGCATCTGCTTCTCGCGGATGTTGTACTGCGCGCGGAGACGCTGCTTCTCGCGCAGACGGACGGCGTAGTCCGAGTCGGCCTTGCGGCGGGCACGGCCGTGCTCACCGGGGCCGTAGGGACGGCGCTCGAAGTACTTCTCGGCCTTCGGGGTCAGGGCGATCCCGAGGGCGCGGGACTTGCGCACCTGACGGCGCGCACGCGTGTTGTTAGCCACGTTTACCTTTCACAATGCGGTGCTCTCCCCCGCCCGGGGTGCGGTGCGGGGGCAGCGTGTTCTGGTCGGTCCGGCCTCCGAGGACGGGATCGGTCCCGCCGGAGAGGTGAGGATCAGCCGCAATCCTCCGGTCCTACAAGCGCCGTGGCCGCGCGCCGCGCACCGTGGTTGAGGCGGTGCGCCGGACGTGCGGGAGCACGGGCCTTGCCGGCCGACGGTCCAGTATAGCGTGCACGGGCCCGCGGCGCGCCCCCGGGGGACGTGGCGGGGCGCCACCCGGACGTGCCGGGTGGCGCCCCGCGGTGGGCCCGCCGTGGCGGAGGGGTCAGTCGACGTCCTCGTCCACCCAGTCGAAGGTCTTGGTCACGGCCTTCTGCCAGTTGCGGAACAGCCGCCCCCGCTCGGCGTCGTCCACCTGCGGCTCCCAGCGCTTGTCCTCGGCCCAGTTCGCGGTGACCTCCTCCGTCCCGGACCAGAAGCCCACGGCGATGCCGGCGGCGTAGGCGGCGCCGAGGGCCGTGGTCTCGGTGACCTGCGGGCGGATCACGGGCACCCCGAGCTGGTCCGCCTGGAACTGCATGAGCAGTTCGTTGGCGGTCATCCCGCCGTCCACCTTGAGCTCGGTGATGTCCACCCCGGCGTCGGCGTTCATGGCCTCGACCACCTCGCGGGACTGGTAGGCCGTGGCCTCCAGGGCGGCCCGGGCGATGTGGCCCTTGTTCACGTAGCGGGTCAGCCCCACGAGGGCGCCGCGGGCGTCCGAGCGCCAGTACGGGGCGAAGAGCCCGCTGAAGGCCGGGACGAAGTAGGCCCCGCCGTTGTCCTCGACCGACGCGGCCAGGGACTCGACCTGGGGCGCGGAGGAGATGATCCCCAGGTTGTCGCGCAGCCACTGGACCAGGGACCCGGTCACCGCGATCGAGCCCTCCAGGGCGTAGACGGCGTCCTGGTCGCCGATCTTGTAGCACACGGTGCTCAGCAGGCCGTTCTGGGAGTGCACCACCTCGGTGCCCACGTTCATCAGCACGAAGCTGCCCGTGCCGTAGGTGTTCTTGCCCATGCCCTTCTCGAAGCAGGCCTGCCCGAACATCGCGGCCTGCTGGTCGCCCAGGATGCCGGCGATGGGCACGTCCTTGAGGAAGCCGCGGGTGCGGCCCTTGCCGTAGACCTCGGAGGAGGAGCGGATCTGGGGCAGCATCGACATGGGGATGCCCATGTCGGCGCAGATCTCCTCGTTCCAGTCGAGGGTCTCCAGGTTCATCAGCATGGTGCGCGAGGCGTTGGTCACGTCGGTGACGTGCACCCCGCCGTCCACGCCGCCGGTCATGTTCCACACCAGCCACGCGTCGGTGTTGCCCATCAGCAGGTCCCCGCGCTCGGCGCGCTCCCGGGCACCGTCCACGTTGTCCAGGATCCACTTGACCTTCGGGCCGGAGAAGTAGCTGGCCAGCGGCAGCCCCACCCGGTCCTTGTAGCGGTCGGGGCCGGCGTCGCCGCCGAGCTCCTCGACGATCTTCTGGGTCCGGGTGTCCTGCCAGACGATGGCGTTGTAGACGGGCTCGCCGGTGGTGCGGTCCCAGACCACCGTGGTCTCGCGCTGGTTGGTGATGCCCACGGCGGCCAGGTCCCGGGCGCCGATCTCGGCGGAGGCCTCGGCGTCGGCGACGACCTTGCGGACGTTGCGCCAGATCTCCATCGCGTCGTGCTCCACCCAGCCGGCGCGCGGGAAGATCTGCTCGTGCTCGAGCTGGCCGGTGCTGACGATGGCGCCCCGGTGGTCGAAGATGATCGCCCGGGTGCTGGTGGTGCCCTGGTCGATGGCCATGACGTGCTGCGGTTCGGTGCTCACGGGTAGTACCTCACTTCGTTGTGGTGTGCTGCGGGGTGGTGTGCTGCGGGTCGGACGGGTGGGGTGGCCGGATCAGGCCGGCGGGTTCGAGTAGAGCTGGTAGAAGCCGCCGGCGAGCAGGGCGCCGAGGATCGGCCCGAGGACCGGCACCCAGGCGTAGGCCCAGTCGCTGCCGCCCTTGCCGCGGATGGGCAGGAGGGCGTGGGCGATGCGCGGGCCGAGGTCACGGGCGGGGTTGATGGCGTAGCCCGTGGGCCCGCCGAGGCTGGCGCCGATGCCGACCACGAGCAGGGCCACGGCCAGCGGGCCGAGCTGGGACGGGGTGTTGCCGAAGAGCAGGATCACCGCGACCAGGACGAAGGTGCCGATGATCTCGGTGACCAGGTTCCAGCCGTAGGAGCGCACCGCCGGGCCGGTGGAGAACACGGCGAGCTTGGTCTCCCCGAGCACCTCCTCCTCGATGTCCTCGTCGAAGTGCTTCTTGTAGGCCAGGAACGCGAGGACGGCGCCCAGGATGCCGCCGAGGAGCTCGCCGGCGAAGTAGACGAGCGTGCTGACCAGGGTGATGGCCACGCCGGGGGCGTACTCCTCGGCGCCGCTGGCCCACAGGCCCACGGTCACGGCGGGGTTGATGTGGGCGCCGGACTGGTAGGCCACGAACACACCGGCGAACACGGCCAGGCCCCAGCCGAAGTTGATCATCAGGAACCCGCCGCCGAGGCCCTTGGTCCTCGGCAGCACGGCGTTGGCGACGACACCGCAGCCGAGCAGCAGCAGCATCGCGGTGCCGGCGACCTCGGACCAGAACACGGTGGAGAGCGGGATGGGAACGGTTGGCACCACGGTCTGGGCCAGGACGTTGGACATGGACAGCACTGCGACTCCTCGGTGGGTGCGGACGGACCGGCCCGCCCGTCGGGCGGGCCGGGGGTGGAGAGGTGGTGGCTGGTGGGGCGGCCTCAGCCGCCGGACGGGCGGACGAGGTCCAGCACGTCGGGTGCGGCGGCCCGGGCCGCCGCGGCCGCGGCCTCGTCGGGGGCGGCCGCGGCCGCGTCCTCCGCCTGGCAGCGGGCCCGGTAGGCCTCGACCTCCGCCGCGCGCCGGCGCCCGTCCCAGCCGAGGGCCTCGGCGGCGAGGTCGGCGATCTCCTCGACCGCGTCCAGCCCGTGGCGGGCCTGCTCCCAGGTGAGCCGGGTGCGGGTGTCGTAGAGGTCCTCCAGGTGCAGCGCGCCCTCGTGGGTGCAGGCGTGGACGATCTCCGCCCGCAGGTAGGCCGGGGCGCCCTCCAGGGGGCGGCCCAGGTCGGGGCGGTCCTCCACGAGCTCGGTGATCTCGGTGATGGCAGAACCGTAGCGGCCGAGCAGGTGCTGCACCCGCTCCTCGTTCCAGTCGTAGCGTGCGCCCAGTGCCGCGGCCTGGCGGCTCAGCGCCAGGTACCCCTCCGCACCCAGCAGCGGGGTGCGGTCGGTGACCGAGGGCACGGCCTCGGCCCGCTCCTTCCCCAGGGCGAGGTCCACGGCGTCCTCGGCCATCACCCGGTAGGTGGTGAGCTTGCCGCCGGCGATGGTGATCATGCCGGGGGCGACCTCGGTGACGGTGTGCTCGCGGGAGATCTTCGTGGACTGCGCGTCCCCGTCGCCCTTCTTCGTGCCCGGCTGCAGCAGCGGCCGCAGCCCGGCGTAGGTGCCGATGACGTCCTCGCGGGTGAGCGGCCGGTCCAGGACCACGTTGGCGTGGTCGATGACGTAGTCGATGTCCTCCGCGGTGGCCACCGGGTTCACGAGGTCCTGGTGATAGGGGGTGTCGGTCGTGCCGATGATCCAGTACCGCGCCCACGGGATGATGAACAGCACGGACTTCTCCGTCTGCAGGATCAGCCCGCTCTCGCCGCGGATCCGCTCGCGCGGCACGATGATGTGGATGCCCTTGGAGGCGAGCACCTTCAGTCCGCCCTCGGCGTGGGCCAGGTCCTGGGTCTGCTCCGTCCACACCCCGGTGGCGGCGATCACGGTCTTGGCCCGGACCGTGCGCCGCTCACCCGTCTCGAGGTCCTGGAGGGTGGCCCCGACCACGCGCCCGGACTCGTCCTTCGGGAAGTCCACCGCCCGGGTCCGGTTGGCGGCCAGCGCGCCGTAGCGCACGGCGGTGCGCACGATGGTCAGGACGAGGCGGGCGTCGTCCACCTGCCCGTCCCAGTACTTCACCGCGCCGACCATGGACCCGGGCTTGACGTCGGGAAAGACCCGCTGGACGCCCTTGAAGCCGTAGTGGCGCTGGTAGGGCAGCGTCGCGACCTTGGCGCCGATGTGGGCGAGGGCGTCGTAGAGGCCGATGCCGGCCGTCACGTAGGGCCGCTCCCAGAAGCGGTGGGTCAGCGGGTACAGGAAGGGCACGGGCTTCACGAGGTGGGGTGCGAGGAAGTCCAGCAGCAGCTCGCGCTCCCGCAACGCCTCGGAGACGAGCTTGAAGTCGAGCTGCTGGAGATAGCGCAGTCCGCCGTGGACGAGCTTGGAGGACCACTGGGACGTGCCGCCGGCCCAGTCCTGGGCCTCGACGATGCCGGTGCGCAGGCCGCGGGTGACGGCGTCGAGGGCGATGCCGGCGCCGGTGATGCCGCCGCCGACGACGAGGACGTCCAGCTCGGGACCGTCCGCGAACTCGGCGAGCGCGTGCTCCCGCGCGGCGGGGGACAGGGTGGGATGGGCCATGGTGGAGAGCCTTTCGGGCAGGTCGTGGAATGGCGCTGTGGTCTGACTCACACTCTGCGGGGAAGTGCACCTATGCTCAAATGGAATGAACGGACGTGCAGGGAAGGGACGTAACAGTGCACGGTGATGCCGAGCTCCACCACGCGGCCGAGCTGTACTACGTGCAGGGCATGACGATGGAGGCGGTCGCGGACCGTTTCGGCGTCTCCCGCCCCACGGTCTCGCGGATGCTGCAGGCGGCGCGGGACCGGGGCATCGTGCGGATCAGCCTCTCCGCTCCCCCGGACGCGGGGCACGACCTGTCCCACCGGCTGCGGGAGGCCTTCGGGGTCACGGTGCACGTGACCGGCACCCCGCGGGGGGCCACGGACCCGCAGCGGCTGGAGTCGGTGGCGCGCTCGGCCGCGGGGATGCTCGGGGAGTGGTTCGGGGACGGGATGACCCTGGCGGTCGCGTGGGGCACGACGACCTCCGCGATCGCCGGCCACCTGCACCCCAAGACGACGCGCGACACCCTCGTGGTGCAGATGAACGGCGCGTTCAGCGCCCGCTCCCCGGGGGCGGCGCAGTCCTCGGCCCTGCTGGGCCGGATGTCGACCGCGTTCGGGGCCGCGCTGCTGCCCTTCCCCACCCCGGCGTTCTTCGACAACGTCCAGACCCGCACGCTGATGTGGCAGGAGTCCTCGGTGCGCCGGGTCCTGGCGGCGCGCAACGGCGCGGACCTGGCGGTGTTCAGCGTGGGGGCGTTCCGGGGGCCGATGATCTCCCAGGTGTACAGCAACGGCTACCTCTCGGACGAGGACTTCCGGGAGCTGGCGGCGCAGCGGGTGGTCGGGGACGTGTGCACGGTCTTCCTGCGCGAGGACGGGTCCTACGCCGACCTGGACCTCAACCGCCGGGCGAGCGGGCCCACGCCGATGGAGCTGCGGCGGATCCCGCGCCGGCTGTGCGTGGTGGCCGGGGACCACAAGGTGCCGGGCGTGGTGGGGGCCCTGCGCGCCGGGGTGGTCACGGACCTGGTGATCGACGAGCGCACGGCGGCCTCGGTGGTGCGCCACCTGTTCGGCCGGTGAGGTGGGCCCGGTGGGCGGTCACCGGCCCCGGACGATGCCGCGCAGCACCTCCAGCTGCTGGGCGATCTGGCGCTCCCGCCCCCGGTCGACGGGCCGGTAGTAGTCGGTGCCGACGAGCTCGTCGGGCGGGTACTGCTGGGCGGCCACGCCGTTGGGCTCGTCGTGGGAGTACACGTAGTCCCGGCCGTGGCCGAGCTGTCCGGCTCCCGGGTAGTGGGCGTCGCGCAGGTGCAGCGGCACCGGCCCGGCCCGGCCCGCGCGGACGTCGGCGACCGCCTCGTTGAGCGCGGTGTAGGCGGCATTGGACTTCGGGGCCGTGGCGAGGTGGGCGACGGCCTGGGCCAGCGGGATCCGTCCCTCCGGCATGCCGATGAGCTGGACGGCTTCGGCGGCGGCCACCGCGGTCTGCAGCGCGGTGGGGTCGGCGGTGCCGATGTCCTCCGAGGCGGAGATGATGAGCCGGCGGGCGATGAACCGCGGGTCCTCCCCGGCCTCGAGCATCCGGGCGAGGTAGTGCATCGCGGCGTCCACGTCGGAGCCGCGGATCGACTTGATGAAGGCGCTCACCACGTCGTAGTGCTGGTCCCCGTTCTTGTCGTAGCGCACGGCGGCCCGGTCCAGGGCCTCCTCCGCGTGCTCGCGGGTGATCACGGGAACCGCGGCGCCCCCGTCCGCGGGCTCCCGGTCCGGCTCGGGGCCCGGTTCCCGGTCCAGCTCCGAGAAGGCCACGCCGGCGGCCGCCTCCAAGGAGGTCAGGGCCTTGCGGGCGTCCCCGCCGCACAGGTCCAGCAGGTGCTCGCGCGCCTCCGCGGACAGCTCCACCTTCCCGTCGAGCCCCCGGGGGTCGGCGACGGCGCGCTCCAGCAGCCCGGCGATGTCGGCCCGCTGCAGCGGCTGCAGGGTCAGCAGCAGCGAGCGCGAGAGCAGCGGGGAGATCACGGAGAACGACGGGTTCTCCGTGGTGGCCGCCACCAGCACCACCCACTGGTTCTCCACCCCGGGCAGCAGGGCGTCCTGCTGGGCCTTGGTGAAGCGGTGGATCTCGTCCAGGAACAGCACCGTGGTGCGCCCGTGCAGGTCCCGGTCGGTCAGCGCCTCGTCCATCACCCGGCGCACGTCCTTGACGCCGGCGGTGATCGCGGACAGCTCCACGAACTTGCGGGACACCCCGCGGGCGATCACGTGGGCCAGGGTGGTCTTGCCGGTGCCCGGGGGGCCCCAGAGGATGATCGACGACGGTCCGGCCGGGCCGCGGTCCTCCCCCGCCAGCACCCGCAGCGGGGACCCGGGGCGGAGCAGGTGCTGCTGGCCGACGATCTCGTCGAGGCTGCGCGGGCGCATCCGCACCGCCAGCGGGGAGCGGCCGCGGGGCCGCCGTGCCCGGCCGGGCGGGGCCTCCTCGTGGGGCCCGCTCGCGCCGGAGCCGGTGGGGTCGAGGTCGTCGAAGAGGGAGCCGGTCACGCCGTCCAGACTAGCCCTCGGCCCGGTGCCCGGTCCCGGCCCGTGCCGGGGCGGCTGTCCGGCCGCGCTCAGGCCCGCCGCGGCCGATCCAGCTCGGCGCTGTCCAGGACCAGGGTGACCGGGCCGTCGTTGACGAGCTCCACCTGCATCCGGGCCCCGAAGCGGCCGGTCTCCACGTGCGCGCCGAGCTCGCGCAGCGCGTGCACGTAGGCGTCGAAGAGCGGCTCCGAGACCGCTCCGGGCGCGGCGGCCGACCACGAGGGGCGCCGGCCCCGGCGGGCGTCGCCGTAGAGGGTGAACTGGCTGATCGCCAGCACCGGGGCGCCGAGCTCCGCGCAGGAGCGCTCGCCCTCCAGCAGCCGCAGGTGCCAGGTGCGCTCGGCCAGCCGCGCCGCGGTGGCGGCGTCGTCGTCGTGGGTGACGCCCACCAGGGCGACCAGCCCGGGCTCCTCGAGCCGGCCCACCACCGTGCCCTCGACGGTCACGACGGCCCGGGTCACCCGTTGCAGAACGATGCGCATGGGTCCAGTCCACCACAGGGTGGGGCGGGGTCCCGGCTACCCTCGTGCCATGACGTCCCCCGCGGCCCCGGCACCCGTGCGGGCGCGGCCCGCCGCCCTGGTGGCGGAGGTGTTCGCGCCGGCCCCGCTGGTGCTGTGCCTCCTGGTGCTCGCCGGGTGGCGGTCCGCCGGGTGGACGGGGGTGCTGTGGGGACTCGGGACGGCGGTGCTCGTGGCGTCGCTGCCGATGCTCGTGCTGCGCGTCCTCGCCCGCCGCGGGATGGTGGACGGGCACTTCGTGCGCTCACGGGCGCAGCGGCTGCCCGTCCACGCCGCCACGGGCGTGCTCACCGCCCTGGTGCTGGAGGCTGAGCTGCGGCTGGGGGCCCCGGTGCTCGTGCCGGTGACCACCGCGTTCGTCCTGCTGGGCCTCCTCGTGCTGCTGGCCCTGACGCTGCGCTGGAAGGTCTCCGCCCACGTGGCGATGGCCGCGTGCTGGGCCGTGGGCCTCGGCGCCCTGACCGCCCCGTGGGCCGTGCCGCTCGCGGCCCCGGTCCCGGTCCTGGTGGCCCTGTCCCGGGTGCGCACGGGCGACCACACCCCGGGGCAGACGGTGGCCGGAGCGCTGATCGGCGTGCTGATCGGCCTGGCCCACACCGCCGCCGTGATCTCGCTGGGATGAGTCGGCGCCCCGGACCGTCGCCGTGCCCGGCCCCGCACCGCCGCCCGCACCGGCGGCAGCGGCGCGGCCGCGCGACAGCGGGGCCCCCCGTGCCCGAGGATGGGAGGGCGGACGGCTCCCGGCCGCCCCGACGACCCGAGACCCGAGGACCCGCCGTGTCACCACGCCCCACGACCCGCATCATGAGCGCCGCCTCGATCGGCGCCCTCGTCGTCACGCTCACCGGCTGCGGCGAGGACGCGCAGGAGGTCGACGCCGACTACGCCCAGATCTGCGTGCAGCAGGACCCGGAGACGGGCGAGGAGGTGCGCGTGGACGACGACGAGTGCGATGACGCCGCGCGCCCGCGCGGCTCGTTCGTGCCCATGTTCCTGTTCCTCAACGCCGGCCGCTCCCTCACCGTGCCGCCGGTGGGCTCCCCCGTGCCGCCCTCCTCCGGCTTCACGACCGCACGCCCGCCGGCCTCCGCCACCGTGGCCCGGGGCTTCGCCCCGTCCGGGACCTCTGTGGGCCGGTCCGGGGTGTCGAAGGGCTTCGGCGGCTCCACGAGCGGCTGGGGCTCCTGATGCGGCGCGTCGACGGGCTCCCGCCCCGGCCCGGGTGGGAGCGGACCGTGCACGAGGAGGGCCTCACCTACGCCCTCACCGAGCGCCCGGACGGCACCCGGTTCTCCTACTGGAACGAGACGGCCGCCTACGTCCTGTCCCCGGACGAGGTGGCCGAGCTGGAGGCCGCCACCGACGAGCTCTACCGGATGACGATGGAGGCCGCCCGCTACATGGCCACCGGCGCGCTGGGCACCCTCGGGCTCTCCGAGGCCGCGTTCGAGCTCGCCCAGCACTCTCTGAGCCTGCGCGAGCCCTCGGTCTACGGCCGCTTCGACCTGGCCTGGGACGGCACGGGCCCGGCGAAGATGCTCGAGTTCAACGGCGACACCCCCACCGGCCTGGTGGAGGGCGCCGTGTGCCAGTGGTCGCGCATGGAGGCGCTGCACCCCGGACTCGGCGAGGACCACGCGGAGTTCGACCAGCTCAACGGCCTGTGGCCGATGCTCGTCCAGCGCTGGCGGCAGCGGCTGCCGTCGTCCGCGACGAAGACCCTGCACGTGGCCTACACCCGCGCGGAGGAGAGCGGGGAGGACGCCGCGAACGCGGCGGTGCTCGCCGCGACCGCCGCGGAGGCCGGCTACCGCACGGTGCTGCTGCCCGTGGAGGACGTGCGCTTCGACACCCGCTCGAACTCCTGGGTGCACGCCTCCGGGGACGTCGACGACCCCACGGTGGTCTCCGGCATCGAGGAGCTCTTCGCCCTGCACCCGTGGGAGGTGATGGTCGACGACGAGCCGGGCGGCTTCGTGCTGCACGACCCGCTGCTGATGCACCACTGGTACGAGCCCGCCTGGAAGATGTTCTGCTCCACCAAGCTGCTGCTCGTGGCGCTGTGGCGGTGCTTCCCCGACCACCCCCTGCTGCTGCCCGCCTACACGGACGGGCCGAACGGCCTGGCGGAATGGGTGCGCAAGCCCATCTTCGGCCGCGAGGGCGACGGGATCGAGATCCGCGCCCGGGACGTGCACGTGCGCTCCCCGCGCCCCCACGACTCCCCGATGGACGTGTGGCAGGCCTACGTGCCGCTGCGGAACTTCCCCGGCTCGGACGGGGCGCCCAACCACCCCGTGGTGGGCTCCTGGGTGGTCGGCGACGACGGCGCCGCCGGCATCGGCATCCGCGAGTCCGACGGCCCGCTCACCGACTACTGGTGCCGCTTCGTGCCCAACATCATCGACAAGAAGGGCCTGCTGTGACCGCCCACCTGCTCCCCCGGTCCATCTCCACGGCCACCTCCGCCGTGATCGGCGCGACCTCGATCGCCCCGCTCTACTCCGTGGTGGTCACGCTCGGGCTCATGCACGCCCTGGTGGGCCGGTGGACCCCGGTGGTGCTGGTGGCCGCGGTGGTCCCGATGGCGGTCGTCTCCGTCTGCTTCGCCCGGCTGGACGAGCTCTACGAGGACCAGGGCACCGTCTACCGCTGGGCCCGGGAGGCCTACGGGGCGTTCGTGGGCTTCCTGGGCGGGTGGGGGCTGTGGCTCTCCGCGACCCTCGTGCTCGCCTCCCTGGCGTGGGTCACGGCCGACTCGGCGCTCTTCGCCCTGGGCGCCGAGCCCGGCCCGTGGGCCGTCACCGCGGTGGCCGCGGCGCTCATGGCGGTCTTCGCGGCGATCTCCTCGACCGGGATCCGCGTCTCCGCGGCCGTGCAGGCGGTCTTCGCCGCCCTGCAGCTGGCCGGGGTGGGGCTGCTGGTGTGGGCCACGCGCACGGCCCCCGTCGTCGAGGGCGCGGCCGAGGCCGGGGGCGAGTGGAGCGGTTTCTACACCGCCGTCCTGGCCGGCGGGGAGCTCACGGCGGGCAACGTGGCCGCCGCCCTGCTCCTGGCCCTGTTCCTGTACTGGGGCTGGGACTCGACGTTCTCCCTCACCGAGGAGTCCACCACCCAGCGCGCGCCGCGCGTCTCGGCGTGGATCGCGCTGACGGTGGTCGCCGCCGTCTACGCCGTCATCGGCTGGTCCTACGTGCCCGGGGCCTCGGTGGGCTCACCGCTGCTGGCCGGGCTCGTGGCGGTCTCGGCGGCCGCCTCGATCGGGACGACCATGATCCCCACCTCGCGCGGGCTGATGTCGATGGCGCGCGGCGGGCACCTGCCCCGGCGGTTCCTGTCCCTGTCCTTCGCGACGTGGACCACCGCGGCCGTGGCCGCGGCCTGGATGACGTTCTCGGGCCGGCTCTTCGACGACACGGTCGGGGTGATCTCGGTGCTCGTGGCGCTGTACTACGGGCTGGCCTGCGCGGCCACCGCCAAGCTCGCGCGCACGGCGGGCGCCCGCCTCCTCGGGGCGGCCGGGGCCGCGCTGATGGCCGTGGCCCTGGTGCTGACGGGCCTGGAGTACGTGCTCTCGGCCGCCTGGGTGTGGGCGGGCGCGGTCCTCGTGCTGCTGGTGGTGCCGCTGTGGTTCCTGCTGGGCCGTGGCCGCGAGCCGCTGCCCGGCGCGCACGAGCGCGCCCCGCACCTGGAGAGCCTGCGCAACTGACCGGTGCGCCGGGAGCGGCACGGGGCTGCGAGCAGCGGGGCTCGCGGCAGCAGCGCGCCCACAGCGCCGGAAGGCACGCCGCGGGACGGAGTTCGCGGCGGCAGTGCTCCCACGGCGGCGAGGGACGGGCAGCAGCACGGCGCTCGCCGGGCGACGGGCGGGCAGCTACAGGGCGCCGGCAGCGGGCCGGGTCGCACAGCGGCACGGGACGCACAACGGACGTGCGCTCAGCCCAGCACCGGGCTCAGGGCAGCACGGTGAAGCCCGGCGGCAGCCCCCGTCGGCCCGTGAGCGCCAGCAGCATCTCGGGCAGCCGTCCGGCCGGTACCGCGATCTCGATCGCGGTGTGCCCGGCGTCGGCCAGCACGGCCTCCGGGGGCCGGCGGTCCAGGCCGCAGGCCGTGGCGACGTCGAGGCCGTGGACGGCCAGCTCGAAGGTGCGCGTGGGGACGTAGGCGCCGAGCCGCGTGCCGCCGACCACGGTGCGGATCACCGGGTCCTCCTCGACGGGCACCCGGGCCAGCGCCCGGCGGGCCCGCTCCAGGGACGCCCGGACCGTGGCCCCCGGGTGCCGGCCCAGCTCCTGGCCGGCCGCCGTGCCGCGGGCGGCGACCTCCGCTGGATCCGTGGCCGCGGCGGACAGGGCGTAGTACTGCCCGGTGGCGGTGCACACCGCCTCCTCCGCCGGCGTGCCCAGGTAGTCGGCGAGGGTGACGAGGGCCCGGTGGGTGTGGCCCACGAGGGCGCGGACGTCCCAGGAGCCCAGCGCGGGGCGGGTCCAGTGGTGCGGCCGCAGCTCCTCGACGAGCTCGGCGAACCACGCCCCGGCCTCGAGGAAGGCGGCGCGGGCGGCGGCAGGGTCTCGGGTCACGGCATCCCCCTGGATCGCGGCGGCCGGGACCGGACCGCACGGCGAGGGCCGGGCCCCGTCCGGAAGGACGGGGCCCGGCCCTCCGGTGAGCCGTAGCCTACTGCGCGGGCGTGGCCGCGGCCCCGAACCCGCCGCCGGTGGCCTGCTCCGTGACGTCCTGTGCGGCGCGGACGTCCTCGCCCCGCGGCGTTCCGGACGCCCGGCCGTCGGCCTGCTTGCCCTCGGCCTGCTTGCCCTCGGCCTGCTTGCCCTGGGACGCGGCCTTGGGCTCGGGCCTGGCGTCGACCCCGGCCTCCTTGCGCTGCTGCGGGGTGATCGGCGCCGGGGCGGCCGTCAGCGGGTCGTAGCCGTTGCCGGTCTTCGGGAACGCGATGACCTCGCGGATGGAGTCGGTCCCGGCCAGCAGGGCGACCACGCGGTCCCAGCCGAAGGCGATGCCGCCGTGCGGGGGCGCGCCGTACTTGAAGCCCTCGAGCAGGAAGCCGAACTTCTCGTCGGCCTCCTCCTGGCCGATGCCCATGACCTCGAAGACCCGCCGCTGGACGTCCTGCTGGTGGATGCGGATGGAGCCGCCGCCGATCTCGTTGCCGTTGCACACGATGTCGTAGGCGTAGGCCAGGGCGTGCTCGGGGTCCTGGTCGAAGGTGTCCAGGAACTCGGGCTTGGGCGAGGTGAACGCGTGGTGCACGGCGGTCCACTGGCCCGCGCCCACGGCGACGTCGCCGGACTCCACGGCCTCGGCGGCCGACTCGAACAGGGGCGCGTCCACGACCCACACGAACGCCCAGGCGTCCTCGTCGATCAGCCCGGTGCGGTGGCCGATCTCCACGCGCGCCGCCCCCAGCAGGGCGCGGGAGGACTTCTTCTCACCGGCGGCGAAGAAGATGCAGTCCCCGGGCTGCGCGCCGGTCGCGGCGGGCAGGCCCTCGCGTTCGGCCTCGGTGATGTTCTTGGCCACGGGACCGCTCAGCGTGCCGTCCTCCCCGACCAGCACGTAGGCCAGGCCCTTGGCGCCGCGCTGCTTGGCCCACTCCTGCCACGCGTCCAGGGTGCGGCGCGGCTGGGAGGCCCCGCCGGGCATGACCACGGCACCCACGTAGGGGGCCTTGAACACGCGGAAGGTGGTGTCCTGGAAGTAGTCGGTGAGCTCGGTGAGCTCGAGGCCGAAGCGCAGGTCCGGCTTGTCGGAGCCGTACTTCGCCATCGCCTCGGCGTAGGTCATCCGGCGGATCGGGGTGGGGATCTCCACCCCGATGAGCTTCCACAGGGCGGCCACGATGCGCTCGCCCAGGGCGATGACGTCGTCCTGCTCCACGAAGGAGGCCTCGATGTCGAGCTGGGTGAACTCCGGCTGGCGGTCGGCGCGGAAGTCCTCGTCCCGGTAGCAGCGGGCGATCTGGTAGTACTTCTCGATCCCGCCGACCTGCAGCAGCTGCTTGAACAGCTGCGGGGACTGCGGCAGGGCGTACCAGGAGCCGGGGGCCAGGCGGGCCGGCACCAGGAAGTCGCGGGCGCCCTCGGGGGTGGAGCGGGTCAGCGTGGGGGTCTCGACCTCCGTGAACCCGTCCTCGTGCAGCAGATCCCGGGCCACCCGGTTGGCGTCGGAGCGCAGCCGCATGATGCGGGCCGGCTCGGGCCGGCGCAGGTCCAGGTAGCGGTGCCGCAGGCGGGCGTCCTCGCCGACCTCCACGTGCTCGTCGATCTGGAAGGGCAGCGCGGCCGCGGTGTTGAGCACGGTCACGGTCTCGGCGATGACCTCGACCTCGCCGGTGGCCAGGGCCGGGTTCTCGTTGCCCTCCGGGCGGCGCTCCACGGTGCCGGTGATCCGGAGCACGAACTCGTTGCGCAGGTGGTGGAAGTCCGCCTCGTCGCGCACCACGATCTGCGCGACCCCGGAGGCGTCGCGCAGATCCAGGAAGGCCACCCCTCCGTGGTCGCGGCGCCGGCCGACCCAGCCGGCCAGCGTGACGGTCTCTCCGATGTGCTCGGCGCGCAGCTCGCCGAGGTTGTGTGTGCGCAGCACTCAAAAACCCTTCGTTGTTCGGGAGGTCCGGACGGGGCCGCGCGGATCGCGCGTTTGCCGGGGGTTCACCCGGTGCCCCTACTCTCGTTCGGGAACGAGTTTACAGCCCGCCCTCCGGGCCCCGGGACGACGACAGGACCACCCATGAGCAGCGCCTCCGGCCAGCCGGCCCTCGCCCGCCGTCTGGGCACCTTCGACGCCACCGTGATCGGGGTGGGCTCCATGGTCGGGGCGGGGGTGTTCGTGGCGTTCGCCCCGGCCGCCGCCCACGCCGGGCCGTGGCTGCCCGCGGCGCTGCTGCTCGCGGCGGTGGTCGCCTGGTGCAACGCGACGTCCACCGCCCAGCTGGCCGCCGTGCACCCGGCCTCGGGCGGGACCTACCTCTACGCGAACCGGCAGCTCGGCCCGTGGCCGGGCTTCGTGGCCGGGTGGGGCTTCGTCACCGGCAAGACCGCCTCCGCGGCGGCCATGTCGCTGACCTTCGGCCTGTACACCGCCGAGCTGCTGGGGGCCGGCGACGCCGGGGCGCGGCTGCTCGCCGTCGTCGCCGTCCTGGGGTTGACGGCGGTGAACCTCGGCGGGGTGAGCCGCACCGCCCGGCTGACGAAGCTGCTGGTCGTCCCCGTCCTGGCCGTGCTGCTGGCCGTGGTGGTGCTGCTCCACACCGTCCCGGGCCCGGCGGCCGGCGCGGTGCCCGGGTGGGAGGGCAGCGGATGGGGCGTGCTGCCCGCGGCGGGGACCCTCTTCTTCGCCTTCGCCGGCTACGCCCGCGTGGCCACCCTCGGCGAGGAGGTCCGCGACCCGGCCCGGACCATCCCCCGGGCGGTGCTCGGCGCCCTGGCGCTCACCCTGCTGCTCTACGCTGCGCTGGGGCTGGGCCTGCTCCGGTTCCTCGGGGCGGACCGGCTCGCGGCGGCGACCGCGCCGCTGCTCACGGTGGTCGAGCGCGCGGGATGGTCCGCCGGGACCACGGCCGCCGGCGCCGTGCTGGTCACCGCCGCCGCGGCCCTGGCCACGCTGGGGGCGCTGCTGGCCCTGGTCGCCGGGATCTCACGGACGGTGCTGGCCATGGCCCGGCAGCGGGACCTGCCCGGCCGGCTGGGCGCGGTCTCCCAGCGGCACCGGGCGCCGTGGGCCGCGGAGCTGGCCGTGGCCGGGGTCGTGGTGGTGCTCGTGCTGGCCGGGGACGTGCGCACCGTGATCGGGTTCTCCAGCTTCGGGGTGCTCGTCTACTACGCCCTGGCCAACCTCTCCGCCCTCACGCTGACCGAGCGTCCCGGCTGGGCGCCGCGGGCCGTCAACGCCCTGGGCCTGGCCGGCTGCCTGCTGCTGGCCTTCACGCTCCCGGCGGCCTCGGTGCTGACGATGCTCGGCGTGTTCGCGGTCGGCCTGGCCGGCCGCGCCGTGGCCCTGTCCCGGCGGCGCTGAGCCGGACCCGCACACCCGCCGCCGCGGCCCGCAGCCGGGGACGCGGGGGCTCGGCGGGCGCCGGGCGGACCGGAACGGTCAGGCTCCGGCGGGGCGCACCACGGGGCGCAGGTCCTCGGCCGGCGGGGCCCAGGCGGCGGGGTCGGCGCGGACCTGCTCGCCGGAGCGGATGTCCTTGACCTCGTGGGCGAGGGACCCGTCCTCGGCCCGGACCGTGAACCACACGTAGGGGATGCCGCGGCGCTCGGCGTAGCGGATCTGCTTGCCGAACTTCGCGGCGCTGGCCGAGACCTCGCACGCGATGCCGCGGGCGCGCAGCTGCCCGGCGACGTCCTGGGCCTGCGACCAGGACTCCTCGTCCACGAGCGAGACCAGGACCGCGGTGGGGACCTTCCGGGAGGCCTCGGCCATGCCCTGGGCGAGGATGCGGGAGACCAGGCGGGTGACGCCCACGGACAGGCCCACGCCGGGATAGGTCTTCTTGCCCGTGGACGCCAGGGACTCGTAGCGCCCGCCGGAGCACACGGAGCCCAGCTGCTCGTGGCCCACCAGCACGGTCTCGTAGACGGTGCCCGTGTAGTAGTCCAGGCCGCGGGCGATGGACAGATCGGCCACCACCGTCCCGGGGGCCCGGCGGGAGGCCTCGCCCACCACCTCGGCGAGCTCCTGCAGTCCCTCCTCGAGCAGCTGGGTG
The DNA here is from genome assembly GCF_001027955.1 of Kocuria sp. SM24M-10. Classification (NCBI taxonomy): domain Bacteria; kingdom Bacillati; phylum Actinomycetota; class Actinomycetes; order Micrococcales; family Micrococcaceae; genus Kocuria; species Kocuria sp. SM24M-10. The sequence goes on from NZ_LDNX01000084.1 coordinate 44,547, forward strand.
TTCACCCCGAGCGCGCGGACCTGCTCCACGAAGGACGTGTCCTCGGTGCGGATGGACGCCAGCTGCAGCGCGGCCCGGGCCTGCTCGGGCGACGCCCCGAGCTCGTCGCAGAGGGCCTGGGCGACCTTCTCGGGGCCGATCTTCTCGAGCTTGTCGATGTTGCGCAGCACGCCGGCCGTGTCCTGCAGGCCGATGCCGCGGTAGAACCCCTCCGCCAGCTTGCGGTTGTTGACCCGCAGCACGAACGGCGGGATCGGCAGCTTCGCCAGCGCGTCGATCATCACCAGCGCCAGCTCCACGTCGTAGCGGAACGGCAGGGCGCCGTCGCCGACCACGTCGATGTCCGCCTGGGTGAACTCGCGGGCGCGGCCCTCCTGCGGGCGCTCGCCGCGCCAGACCTTCTGCATCTGGTAGCGGCGGAAGGGGAAGGTGAGGTGCCCGCCGTTCTCGACCACGTACCGGGCGAAGGGCACGGTGAGGTCGAAGTGCAGGGCCAGCCGGGCGTCGTCCTTCTCGGGGGCGTCCTCGTCCTCCTGCAGGCGCGAGACGACGTAGACCTCCTTGTCGATCTCGCCCTTGCGCAGCAGCTGCTCGACCGTCTCCACCGCCCGCGTCTCGATCGAGGAGAAGCCGTGCAGCTCGAAGGTCTCCCGCAGCACGTCCAGGACGTGCAGCTCGACCAGACGCTCCTCCGGAAGCCATTCGGGGAAACCGGACAGGGACGTCTTGCGGGCCATGGGGAGGTGCTCCTCGGGTGGGACGGTGGTGGGCGGGCGGACCGTGCGGGCGGATGGGGCCGGTCGGTTCCGCCCTCATCCTAGAGAGCCGCCCCCGCCCGGCCCAAAGCCCGGCCCGGAGCACGGCCCGGAGCACGGCCCGGAGCACGGCCCGGAGCAGGGCACGGCGCCCCGGCCCTCGCCCGCCCCGGACCGGGCCCCGCGGCGGGCCCCGGGACGGGCTCGCGGGCCGCCGTGGTGAGGGCGCGGCCTCGGTAGTATGGACAGGACGATTGTCCGAAGCCGGGCGACGGCGCCGGATCCGATGTCGGTGCCGGCCCGGCGAGAGCGAAAGAGTTGTAGCGGTGACAGAACGTCTCGAATCCGACGACCAGCCCACCCCCCGCCCCGTTCCCGGCCCCGGAGCCGCGCCGAAGCCCGGCGTGCCGAAGCCCGGCACCGCGAAGACCGGCGCCCCCAAGCCCGGTGCGCCCCGCCCCGCGGTCCCGGCGGCTCCCGCCCCCGGCCCGGCGGCCGTCCAGCCGGGCGCCGCGCAGCCCGTGGCGGCCCCGCCGGCGGCGGCTCCCGCGCTGGCCTCGCCGGAGTCCGTGGCCCGGGCCCGCGCCTTCGGGCGGGTGACCGAGGACGGGCACGTCTACGTCGTCGTGGACGGCGAGGAGGTGCTGTGCGGGCAGTTCCCCGACGCCACGGAGGACGAGGCGCTGGGCTACTTCGCCCGCAAGTACGACGACGTCGAGGCGCAGGTCGCCCTGCTCGAGCAGCGGGTGTCGGCCGGCGCCCCCTCGGCGGACATGCTGACCACCCTCGACCACCTCGCCGAGCAGGTGGGCCAGCGCAACATGCTCGGGGACATCCGCGGCCTCGAGGGACGGCTCGAGGCCCTGCGCCCGGCGATCCGCGAGCTCGAGGCGGCCGAGCGGGCCGCCCACGAGGCCCAGCGGGCCCAGAACGTCGCCGCGCGCGAGGCGATCGTCGCGGAGGCGGAGCAGATCGCCGCCCAGGAGCCGCAGCGCACCCAGTGGAAGCAGTCCTCCGCCCGGATGGCCGAGCTGTTCGATCAGTGGAAGGCCCACCAGAAGTCCGGGATCCGGCTGGGCCGGGCCGCGGAGGACGCGCTGTGGAAGCGGTTCCGCACCGCCCGCACCACCTTCGACCGCCACCGCCGCGCGTTCTTCTCCCAGCTCGACGCCGACAACGCCGAGGCCAAGAAGGCCAAGGAGGCCCTCATCGCCGAGGCCGAGGCCCTCTCGGGCTCCACCGACTGGGGCGCCACGGCCGCGGAGTACCGCCGGCTCATGGACCGGTGGAAGGAGTCCAAGCGGGCGTCGAAGAAGGACGACGACGCCCTCTGGGCCCGCTTCCGCGCCGCCCAGGACAGGTTCTTCGAGGCCCGCAAGGCCGACAACGACCGGATCGACGAGGAGTTCGAGGGCAACCTGGCGGTGAAGGAGCAGCTGCTCGCCGAGGCCAAGGCCCTGCTGCCCGTCGCGGACCTCAAGGTCGCCAAGCGCACCCTCGGCGACATCCTGGACCGGTGGGAGCAGGCCGGGAAGGTCCCGCGCGCCCACATGCGCCGGGTGGAGGCCGAGCTGCGCACCGTCGAGGACGCCGTGCGCCAGGCCGAGGACGAGAAGTGGCAGCGCTCCAACCCCGAGACGAAGGCCCGCTCCAACTCGATGCTCAGCCAGCTCGAGACGAAGATCGAGGACCAGGAGGCCGCCCTGGCCAAGGCGCAGGCCACCGGGGACACCCGGCGCGCGGCCAAGCTGGAGGGCGAGCTCGCCACCAGCCGGCAGTGGCTGGAGACCCTGCGCCGCTCCTCGGCCGACCTGCGCTGACACCACCGGCGCCGTACCGCCGACGCTTGACCGGTACCGCCGAACCGCTACTGCCGAACCACCCGGATCGGCCGGGCCGCACCGGCCCGCGCCGGTCGTCGGCGGCGCCCGGGAGGCCCCGGGCCCGTGCTGTCCACAGCACCGGCCCGGGGCCTTCCCCGTGCCCGGCCCGTAGACGAGGCTGGCCCCATGCACGACCCGCCCTGGACCCCGGACACGCTGCTGCTGCCGGACCGGCCCTTCTCCCGCGGCGAGCTCTCCGCCCTCGTCGCCGACGGCGTGCTCGTGCCCGTGGTGCTGGAGGCCCACGTGCTGCGCGGGCGCCCGGTGACGCGGGCGGTGAAGCTCGCGGCCCTCGAGGCGCAGCTGCCCCCGCACCTGCTGGGCCGCGGGGTGCTCGGGCGGCTCTCGGCCGCGTGGTTCTACGACTGCGCCCCGCGCCCCACCGTGCTCCCGGTGCTGCTGGACAAGCTGCGGCGCACCACGATGTCCCCGGTGCCGGACGGGATGGCGCTGCACCAGGTCACCCTGGGGGGCTACGACGTGCACGACGCCGGCCCCGTGCGGGTCACCACACCGCTGCGCACGGCCGTGGACCTCGCCCTGCACGTCCCCGAGCATGAGGGGCTGACGGCCCTGGAGCGGCTGATGCACGCACCGCACCTGCACTGCCCGCCGCCGCTGGTGCAGGCCGCGCTCGAGAGCTTCGAGCGGATGCCCGGACGGCAGGCGGCGCTGCTGCGGGTGCGCCGCGCCGCGCGGACGATCGGCCGGCCCGTGCCGTGACCCGGCGCCGCGGGCGCCCGGCCCACCGGGTCAGCGGGAGGACGGCTCCGAGATGGGCCGGTTGCCGGAGGTGCGGTAGACGTCGTAGACCCCGTCGATCCGGCGGACCTGGTTGAGCACGTGGTCCAGGTAGCGCGGGTCGCCCATCTCGAAGGCGAACCGGGAGATGGCCAGCCGGGCCTTGGAGGTGTGCACCGAGGCGGCGAGGATGTTGACGTGGTTCTCCGAGAGCACCCGGGTGACGTCCGAGAGCAGGGACTTCCGGTCGAGGGCCTCCACCTGGATCTCCACCAGGAACACGCTGGACTGCGTCGGGGCCCACTCCACCTCGACCACCCGCTCGGTGGAGGTCAGCGCCAGCATGTTGACGCAGTCCTTGCGGTGCACCGAGATGCCGGCGCCGCGGGTGACGAAGCCCATGATCTCGTCCGGCGGCACCGGGGTGCAGCAGCGGGCGAGCTTGACGTAGACGTCCGTGGCGCCCTTGACCACGACCCCGGAGTCGGACACGCGCGGGCGCACCGGCTGGGTGGCGATGGTCGTCTCCGCGAAGTCCTCCTCCGCGCCGTCGGCCCCGCCCAGGTTGCCGACGATCTTCTCCACCACGTCCTGGGCGCTGACCACGTCCGAGCCGATCGCCTCGTAGAGCGAGCTGATGTCGGTGCGGTGGAAGTCCTGGGCCACCGCCAGCAGGGACTCCTGGGTGAGGGTGCGCTGCAGCGGCAGGTGGTGCTTGCGCAGGGCGCGGGTGAGGGCGTCCTTGCCCTTCTCGATGGCCTCCTCGCGGCGCTCCTTGGAGAACCACTGCCGGATCTTGTTGCGGGCCCGCGGGGACTTCACGAACTTCAGCCAGTCCTGGGAGGGCCCGGCGTGCTCTGACTTGGAGGTGAGCACCTCCACCCAGTCCCCGTGCTGCAGCTCCGAGGACAGCGGCACGAGCTTGCCGTTGACCCGGGCGCCGATGGTCTTGTGCCCCACCTCGGTGTGCACCGCGTAGGCGAAGTCCACCGGCGTGGAGCCGGCCGGCAGGGCCATGACCTCGCCCTTGGGCGTGAAGACGTACACCTCGGAGGTGTTGATCTGGTAGCGCAGCGAGTCGAGGAACTCGGAGGAGTCCTGCGTCTCCTCCTGCCAGGAGACCAGGGAGCTCAGCCACGCGAGGTCCCCCTCCTGCGCCTTGGGCGTGGCGGAGTTCGCCTGGTTGGCCTGGTCCTTGTACTTCCAGTGCGCGGCCACGCCGTACTCCGCCCGCCGGTGCATCTCGTGGGTGCGGATCTGGATCTCCACCGGCCGCCCGTCCGGGCCGATCACCGTGGTGTGCAGGGACTGGTACATGTTGAACTTCGGCATGGCGATGTAGTCCTTGAACCGCCCCGGCAGCGGCCGCCACCGCGCGTGCAGGGCGCCCAGCGCCGCGTAGCACTCCCGCACCGTGTTCACGAGCACCCGGACCGCCTGCAGGTCCTGGATCTCGTCGAAGTCCTTCCCGCGCACGATCATCTTCTGGTAGATCGAGTAGTAGTGCTTGGGCCGGCCCGTGATGGTCGCCTCGATCCCCGCCTCGGAGAGGTCCAGGGCGATCCGCTCCCGGATCTTGGCCAGGGAGCGCTCGCGCTGGGGCTGGCGCTCCCCCACCATCCGCACGATCTCCTCGTAGACCTTGGGGTAGAGCGCCGCGAAGGCCAGGTCCTCGAGCTCCCACTTGATGGTGTTCATGCCCAGCCGGTGCGCCAGCGGGGCGAAGATCTCCAGGGTCTCCCGCGCCTTCTTCGAGGAGGAGGACTGGGAGACGAAGCGCCACGTGCGGGCGTTGTGCAGCCGGTCGGCGAGCTTGATGACGAGCACGCGGATGTCCTTGGCCATCGCCACGATCATCTTGCGCACCGTCTCGGCCTGCGCGGCGTCCCCGTACTGGACCTTGTCCAGCTTCGTCACGCCGTCGACGAGCGCGGCCACCTCGTCCCCGAACTCCGCGCGCAGCTGCTCGAGCGTGTAGTCGGTGTCCTCGACCGTGTCGTGCAGCAGCGCGGCGACCAGGGTGGCCCCCGTCATGCCCAGCTCGGCGAGGATCGTGGTCACGGCCACGGGGTGGGTGATGTAGGGGTCCCCGCTCTTGCGCTTCTGCCCCTCGTGGCACTTCTCCGCGACCTTGAACGCGCGCGCCAGGACCTCGATGTCCTCTTCCGGGTGGGTGGCGCGCACGGTGTGCAGCAGCGGTTCCAGGATCGGCGAGTGGTCCATCGGCCGGCCGGAGAGGTAGGACAGGCTCGAGCGGGTGCGGTCACTGCGGCCCGGGAACACGGCCCGGCCCTGCAGCGGCCGGGAGGCGGGCACGACGTAGTGCGTGCCGGCCATGTCCGAACGGCGCGGCGGTGTCGGGGCGGTGCCCTGACCGGCGGGGACGCCCCCGTCGTCGGACGAGCTCATGGCCGTAGCTCCCTTCCCATCGACGACCGGGGCGGCGGCCGTGCGGCCGCCGCCCCGGTCGTCGAGCTGACGTGTGCTGCTGCACACCGTGCGCGCCACCCACCCGGAAGAGGACATCGAGGTCCTGGCGCGCGCGTTCAAGGTCGCGGAGAAGTGCCACGAGGGGCAGAAGCGCAAGAGCGGGGACCCCTACATCACCCACCCCGTGGCCGTGACCACGATCCTCGCCGAGCTGGGCATGACGGGGGCCACCCTGGTCGCCGCGCTGCTGCACGACACGGTCGAGGACACCGACTACACGCTCGAGCAGCACAACACGATCCTCGGCCTCGTGGCCTTC
>NZ_LDNX01000085.1:0-383 GCF_001027955.1 Kocuria sp. SM24M-10
AGTGGAAGTCCAAGGAGTACGACGACGTCGAGCTCAAGAAGGCCGCCTCCATCGCCAAGGAGAAGGCCGGCGGAGGCGACTGGCACAAGTACCACCGCGACGCCAAGTACACCGACAAGACCGACAAGACGGTCAAGACGGTCGACAAGAAGGACGTCAAGGTCCTCTTCAAGCAGGACGAGGACGGGGAGCGCAAGAACGGCGAGGTCGACGTCGTCGTGAAGTACCGCCACCACGGCGAGTGGAAGTCCAAGGAGTACGACGACGTCGAGCTCAAGAAGGCCGCCTCCATCGCCAAGGAGAAGGCCGACGGGGGCGACTGGCACAAGTACCACCGCGACGCCAAGTACACCGACAAGACCGACAAGACGGTCAAGACGGTC
>NZ_LDNX01000086.1:0-7027 GCF_001027955.1 Kocuria sp. SM24M-10
GGCGGCGCCGCGAAGGGCGGCGCCGGCAAGGGCGGCACCGCGAAGGGCGGCGCCTCGAAGAGCGCCGGCAAAGGCGGGACCCAGGACCGGGGGCCCCGGCCGTTCGCCTCCTCCGAGCGCAGCGCCCGGCGGATGCCGGCCACGCCCTACCGCCCGCCGCACCGTCGCCGCCGTCCCACGAACCCGCCGGTGGACCGGCTGGACCAGCACGACCCTGACGGGGTGCGCCTGCAGAAGCTCATGGCCCAGGCCGGGGTGGCCTCGCGGCGGGTCTGCGAGGAGATGATCGAGGCCGGCCGCGTGCAGGTCAACGGCGAGACCGTCACCGAGCTCGGCATCCGCGTGGACCCGGCGACCGTCGAGATCCACGTGGATGGCGTGCGCGTGCAGCTCGACGAGAACCTCGTCTACTACGCCTTCAACAAGCCCGAGGGCGTGCTCTCCACCATGGAGGACCCCGAGGGCCGCCCGTGCGTGGCCGACTACCTGAACCAGCAGAAGAACGAGCGCGTGTTCCACGTGGGCCGCCTCGACGTCGAGACCGAGGGGCTGCTGCTGCTCACCAACGACGGCGAGCTGACCAACCGGCTCACCCACCCCTCCTACGAGGTGCCCAAGACCTACCTCGTGCAGGTGCGCGGGCCCATGGAGAAGGGCGTCGGGGCCGCGATGAAAGCCGGCATCCAGCTCGAGGACGGGCCCGCCTCCGTCGACTCGTTCCGGCTCGTGGACTCCACCCCCGGGCACATCCTCGTGGAGGTCGTCCTGCACTCCGGGCGCAACCGGATCGTGCGGCGGCTCTTCGACGCGGTGGGCCACCCCGTGGAGAAGCTCGTGCGCACCCAGGTGGGTCCCATCCGGATCGGCGACCAGCGCCAGGGCACCATCCGCAAGCTGTCCCGGACCGAGGTCGGGCACCTCCTCGCCTCGGTCGGCATGTGAGGAGCCCCCGGTGACGCAGACCCCCTCCGCCCGATCGGCCCCCGCGGCGACCACCGGCCCCGTGCTCGTGGTCGGTGCCGGACTGCTCGGCGCCAGCATCGGGCTGGGCCTGCGCCACCTGGGCGTGGACGTGTGGCTGCAGGACGCCTCGCCCACCGCCGAGGCCGTGGCCCAGGACATCGGCGCCGGCCGCTCCTGCCGGGCCGCCGGGCCGGCTCCGGAGCCGGCCCTCGTCGTCGTCGCCACCCCGCCCGACGTCACGGCCCGCACCGTGGCCGAGGCGCTGGAGCGCCACCCCGGCGCCGTCGTCCTCGACATCGCCTCCGTCAAGGAGGCGGTGCTGGAGGGCGTGCGCGAGCTGGGCGGCGACCTCGCCCGGTACGTGGGCACCCACCCGATGGCCGGGCGCGAGCGCTCCGGTCCCGTGGCGGCCCGCGGGGAGCTGTTCACCTCCATGCCCTGGGTCGTGTGCGACTCGGGGTTCTCCTCGCCCGCCGCCCTGGCCGCCGCGAAGAACCTCGCGGTGGACCTCGGGGCGACCGTGACCTTCATGGACGCCCGTGAGCACGACGCCACGGTGGCGCTGATCTCCCACCTGCCGCAGGTGATGTCCTCGCTGCTGGCCTCCCGGCTGCAGGACACCCCGCTGCACCAGCTGTCCCTGGCGGGCCAGGGACTGCGGGACACCACCCGCATCGCCGCCTCGGACCCGCACCTGTGGGTGCAGATCCTCTCCGCCAACGCCGAACCCGTGGTGGCGTCCCTGCACGGGGTGCGCCAGGACCTCGACCGCCTCATCGCCACCCTCGAGGGACCCGAGGCCCCGGGCGCGCGCCTGGACATCGCCCAGCTCATCGCCGAGGGCAACGCGGGCCAGGCCCGCATCCCCGGCAAGCACGGCGGGGCGCCGCGGGCCTTCGCCAGCCTGACCGTGCTCGTCGGCGACGTGCCCGGGCAGCTGGCCCGCCTGCTCACCGAGATCGGGGAGATCGGCGTCAACCTCGAGGACCTGCGCCTCGAGCACTCCCCGGGCCAGCCGGTGGGCCTCGCCGAGGTCTCCGTGCTCCCCAACCGCCGCAAGGAACTCGTCGAGGCGCTCCAGGAGCGCGGATGGAAGGTCGTGCAGTGAACACCGGAACGAACACCGGACCGAACGCCGGGACGAGCTCCGCCGCGGGCGCCCCGGAGGCCGGGGCGCCGTTCCCCGGCGCCGGGCGGGAGCTGGTCGTCGCGATCGACGGGCCCTCCGGCTCGGGCAAGTCCAGCGTGTCCAAGGAGGTGGCCCGCCGCTTCGGCCTCGCCTACCTGGACACCGGGGCGATGTACCGGGCCCTCACCTGGTGGTGCCTCGACCGCGGGGTGGACCTCGCCGACGCCGACGCCGTGGTGGAGGCCGCCCGCACCTTCCCCCTCGCCCAGGGCACCGACCCGGACCGGGAGCTGGTCCTGGTGGGCGGCACCGACGTGGCCGTCGAGATCCGGGGCGCCCGGGTGACCGGGGCGGTCAGCGCCGTGGCGACCAACCCGGCGGCACGCGCCGTCCTGGTGGCCCGGCAGCAGGAGCTCATCGCCGACAGCGGCCGCCGGATCGTGGCCGAGGGCCGGGACATCACCACCGTGGTGGCCCCGGACGCCGAGGCGCGGATCCTGCTCACCGCGGACGAGCGGGCCCGGATGGCCCGCCGCGGCCTGCAGAACGGCGGGGTTGAGGACGCCGCGCAGCTGCGGGCCGAGGTCGTGGGCCGGGACGCGAAGGACTCCACGGTGGTCAACTTCACCGAGGCCGCCGACGGCGTCGTGACCATCGACTCCTCCGACCTCACGGTCGAGCAGACCGTCCAGGCCGTGCTCGACGCCGTCGTCCGAGCGGCCGGCCGCACGGCCTGAGCCGGGCCCGCCCGGCCACCCCCGACAATTTCCCGCACCCGACCGGCCGCCCCCGGCCCAGCGAAGGACAGCCATGACCGGCAACCCCGAGAACTCCGCGCACGACACCGCCCACGACCCCTACGAGGCCGAGATCCTCGGCGGCAGCACGGACGACGTCGCCGAGCGGCTCGCGGCCATCGACGACGACGAGGCCGAGCAGCGCGCGCAGGCCCTGCGGGCCGGGCTCGAGGACTACGAGCTCGACGAGGAGGACACCGCGCTGCTCGCCGGATGGGCCGAGGGTGAGGACCAGGCCCCGGTGCGCCGCCCCGCCCCCGTGCTCGCCATCGTGGGCCGGCCCAACGTGGGCAAGTCCACCCTTGTCAACCGGATCCTCGGCCGGCGCGAGGCCGTGGTGGAGGACACCCCGGGCGTCACCCGGGACCGGGTCTCCTACCGGGCCACCTGGGCCGGGCGCAACTTCACGCTCGTGGACACGGGCGGCTGGGAGTACGACGCCAAGGGCATCAACGCCCGGGTCGCCGAGCAGGCCGAGCTGGCGGTGGAGTTCGCCGATGCCGTGCTGCTCGTGCTGGACGCCACCGTGGGGGTGACCGCCGCCGACGAGGCCATCGTGAAGATGCTGCGCAAGGTGCGGAAGCCGGTGATCCTGGTCGCCAACAAGGTGGACTCCCCGCAGCTGGAGGTCGAGGCCACCTACCTGTGGTCCCTGGGCATGGGGGAGCCGCACCCGGTCTCCGCGCTGCACGGGCGCGGTGCTGCCGACGTCCTGGACGCCGTCATGGAGGTGCTGCCGGAGTTCTCCGCCGTGGCCGAGACCGAGCTCACCGGAGGGCCCCGCCGGGTGGCGCTGATCGGGCGCCCCAACGTCGGGAAGTCCTCGCTGCTCAACAAGCTCGCCGGCTCCGAGCGCGTCGTGGTCGACCCGCTGGCCGGCACCACCCGGGACCCGGTCGACGAGCTCATCGAGCTGGGCGGCAGGCCGTGGCGCTTCATCGACACCGCCGGCATCCGCCGCCGCGTGCACATGGCCCAGGGCGCCGACTTCTACGCGTCCCTGCGCACCCAGGCCGCCCTGGAGCGCGCCGAGGTGGCCGTGGTGCTGCTGGCCGCCGACGAGGTGCTCTCGGAGCAGGACGTGCGCATCCTGCAGCTGGCCGTGGACTCCGGGCGCGCCCTCGTGCTGGCCTTCAACAAGTGGGACCTGATGGACGAGGACCGCCGCTACTACCTGGAGCGCGAGATCGACCGAGACCTCGCGCACGTGGCCTGGGCGCCGCGGGTGAACGTCTCCGCCAAGACGGGCTGGCACAAGGACAGGCTGGTGCCCGCGCTGGAGAAGGCCCTCGAGTCCTGGGACACCCGCGTCCCCACCGGCCGGCTCAACGCGTTCCTCGGCGAGATCGTGGCCGCCCACCCGCACCCCGTGCGCGGCGGCAAGCAGCCCCGCATCCTGTTCGGCACGCAGGCCTCCTCCCGCCCGCCGCGCTTCGTGCTGTTCACCACCGGCTTCCTCGACCCGGGCTACCGCCGCTTCATCACCCGCCGGCTGCGGGAGACCTTCGGCTTCGAGGGCACCCCGATCGAGGTCAGCATGCGGGTGCGCGAGAAGCGCGCCCGGAAGCGCTGAGCGGCGGCGCCGGCCGAGATGAATTCCGCCCCGGGTTGCTGTAATGTGATGCGAGTGCTCAGGGCGGCGACGTACTGAGCGCTTCGGGCTGTGGCGCAGCTTGGTAGCGCACTTGACTGGGGGTCAAGGGGTCGCAGGTTCAAATCCTGTCAGCCCGACGAACCGGAGGCCGGTGGACCGCGGAGACGCGGACCACCGGCCTTCGTCGTGCCCGGGGTCCTCGCACCTGTGGCCGGCTCAGGCGCCCCGGTGGCGGCGCACCGTCTCCCGCAAGCGGTCCGGGTCCAGGTGCGGCCGCCCGCCGGCCGTGCCGACCACCTGCGCGGCGGCCGCCGCGGCCCACCACGCCGCGGTCCGCGGGTCCTCGCCGCGCAGCAGCGCGACGGCCAGCGCGGCCACGAACGCGTCGCCCGCGCCGGTCGGGTCCACCGGGTCCTCGCCGAGGTGCGGGAGCACCACGTGCCCGGCGGCCCAGGCGACCACGTCCGCGTCCCCGGCGGCGAGGGCCACGACGCGCGGGCCCTGCTCCAGCAGCTCCCGCGCCGCCCGCACCGTCTCCGGCACCCCGCGCGGGGCCCACCCCACCAGCGCCTCGGCCTCCGAGCCGTCGGCGCGCACCACGTCCGCCGCGTCCAGGACCCGCCGCCGTGTCCGTGCGTCCGCGGGGGCCCCGTCGGCCACGACCAGCGCACCGCGGGCGGCCGCGAGCGCCTCCACCACCGCCGGGCCCGGCTGCTGGAGCTGGACCAGCACGGCGCCCGCGTCCTGCAGCAGTCCCGCCCGGGACCGCACGTCCTCGGCCGTGAGCAGCGCCGCCGGTGCCACGTCCTCGAGCAGACGGCGCACACCGGGCGGGCCGACGACGTCGACGAGCAGCGCCGTCGGCACGCCCTCGCGGCGCAGCACGCCGCCCACGCCGATCCCGTCCGCGGCGGCCTGGGCGAGCACGTCCTCGCCGGCCCGGTCGGTGCCGACGACCCCCAGCAGCTCCACCTCGGCGCCCAGCCGGCGGCACGCCACGGCCTGGTTCGCGCCCTTGCCGCCGAGCAGCTCCTGGCGCTCGCGGACCTCCGTCGAGCCGCCCTCCTCGGGAACCCGGTCGACGACCAGCACGAGGTCGCGTGCGACCTGCCCCACCACGACGACACCGGGCACGGGGCTCTCCTTCCGACGGCGGACCTGTCCTGCCGGCCAGCCTAGGGCAGCGCACCGGCCGCGGTGAGAGCACCGGCCGGCGGAACGGGCGTCACCCGCGCGGGGTGATGTGCGCACCGATCGTGGGGCACGACGGTGGGAACGACCCCGGGCGCGAGGCACCGTGCGCCCGCGGCGCCGACGCGGAGGAGCCGCCATGACACTGCAGGCAGGAAGCGGAGCCCACACGCCCCCGAGCCGGGCACCGGGACCGCTGCTGGGCCGGCCCGTGGCGGTGCTCGTGGGGCTCGCGGCGGCCGTCGTCGTCGTCCTCGGGATGCGCACGATGGCGGACCTGCTGGGCCCGGCGTTCCTCGCGCTGGTGCTCACCCTGGCGGCGCACCCGGTGCGGGGCTGGTTCGCCCGCCGTGGGCTGCCGGGCTGGGTCGGCACGGCCGTGGCCCTGGTCGCCGTCTACGCGGCCCTGCTGGTCCTCACGGCGTCCCTCGTGGTCGCCGGTGCCCGCTTCGCCACCCTGGTGCCGACCTACCAGGCCGAGCTGGACGCGCTGCTGGACGGGCTCGTCGCGGCCCTCGCCCAGGTCGGGGTGGGGCAGGAGCAGATCTCCCGGCTCCTCTCGGGGGTGGACCTCGGCCGGATCGCCTCCCTGGCGGGCGGACTGCTGGGCGGGCTGCTCGCCCTGCTCACCGACCTCTTCTTCATCGTGACCCTCGTGCTGTTCATGGCGGTGGACGCCGCGTCCTTCCCCGGCAAGCTGGCGGCCCTCCGTGGCGCCCCGGGGGAGCTCGCCGTGGCGCTGCGCCACTTCGCCGCCACCAGCCGGAAGTACCTGCTCGTCACCACGGTGTTCGGGCTGATCGTCGCGGCCGTGGACACCCTGGCGCTGATCTGGCTGGGCGTGCCCGTGGCGCTGCTGTGGGGCCTGCTGGCGTTCATCACCAACTACATCCCCAACATTGGCTTCGTCCTGGGCCTCGTCCCCCCGGCCCTGATCGGCCTGCTCGAGGGCGGGCCGCGGCTGATGCTCGCGGTGGTCGTGGTCTACAGCCTGGTCAACGTGGTGATCCAGACCTTCATCCAGCCGAAGATCGTCGGGGACGCGGTGGGGCTGTCCGTGACGGTGACCATGCTCTCGCTCGTCTTCTGGGCGGCCACCCTGGGGGCCCTGGGGGCGCTGCTGGCGGTGCCGCTCACGCTCTTCTTCAAGGCGGTCCTCGTGGACGCCGACCCCCGCACCCGGTGGGTCGCCCCGCTGCTGTCCGGCGCCGGCGCCGCGGACGCCGGCCGGGACGTCACGGCCCCGGGGGCCGGTGCACCGGCGGTCGGCCCGGCGGCGCCCGGACCGGTGGAGGCGGGCCCGGGGGAGGCCCGTCCGGCGGAGGAGGCGGTCGAGCTGCGGACGGAGCGCCC
>NZ_LDNX01000087.1:0-9089 GCF_001027955.1 Kocuria sp. SM24M-10
GGGCCGCCGGAGCCCGTGACGGTCTCCGGCGGCCCGCGGCCCCTCGCGGGACGGGTGGTCAGCCCTGCACGCCGAGCTTCTCCAGGATCAGCTCCCGCACCCGGGCGGCGTCGGCCTGGCCGCGGGTGGCCTTCATGACCGGGCCGATGAGCGCGCCCACGGCCTGCACCTTGCCGGCCTGGACCTTCGCGACGACGTCGGGCATCTGCGCCATGGCGTCGTCGATCGCCGCGGTGAGCACGCTGTCGTCGGAGACGACCGCCAGACCGCGCTGCTCGACGACCTCGGCCGGGGAGCCCTCGCCCTCCAGGACGTGGGCGAGGACCTTCTTGGCCAGCTTGTCGTTGATCTTGCCGGCGCCGATGAGCCCGTCGAGCTCGACGACGTGCTGCGGGGTGACGCCCAGCTCCGCGATCTCGACCTCCCGCTGCTTGGCCAGGCGGGCGATCTCGCCCATCCACCACTTGCGGGCCGCGGCCGGGGCGGCCCCGGCCGCGACGGTCTGCTCGATCTCGTCGAGCACGCCCGCGTTGACGACGTCGCGGAACTCCTCGTCCGAGAAGCCCCAGGCGGCCTGCAGCCGCTTGCGGCGCTCGGCCGGGGGCTCGGGCAGCTCCGCCCGCAGCCGCTCGATCCACGCCTCGTCCGTCACGACCGGCACGAGGTCCGGCTCGGGGAAGTAGCGGTAGTCGTCGGCGTCGGACTTCGGCCGCCCGCTGGTGGTGGAGCGGGTGTCCTCGTGCCAGTGCCGGGTCTCCTGCACGATGGTCCCGCCGCCGTCCAGGACGGCGGCGTGCCGCTGGATCTCGAAGCGCACGGCGCGCTCGACGGCGCGCAGCGAGTTCACGTTCTTCGTCTCGGAGCGGGTGCCGAACGTGGACGCGCCCTTGGGCATGAGGGACACGTTGGCGTCGCAGCGGACGTTGCCGCGCTCCATCCGGGCGTCCGAGATGCCGAGGTTCTTGACGATCTCGCGGATGACGGTCACGTAGGCGCGCGCCAGCTCGGGGGCCCGGGAGCCGGCGCCCACGATGGGCTTGGTCACGATCTCGATCAGCGGCACCCCGGCGCGGTTGTAGTCCACCAGGGAGAAGTCGGCGCCCTGGATGCGGCCGGCGGCCCCGCCCAGGTGGGTGAGCTTGCCGGCGTCCTCCTCCATGTGGGCGCGCTCGATCTCGACGGTGAACACCGTCCCGTCCTCCAGCTCCACGTCGACGGAGCCGTTCTCGGCGATCGGCTCGTCGTACTGGGAGGTCTGGAAGTTCTTCGGGGTGTCCGGGTAGAAGTAGTTCTTCCGGGCGAAGTGGGACACCGGGCGGATCTCGCAGCCCAGGGCCAGGCCGAGCTTGATCGCCGACTCCACGGCCACCCGGTTGACCACGGGCAGCACCCCGGGCAGGCCCAGGGAGACGGGGGTGACGTTGGTGTTCGGCTCGTCGCCGAAGACGTTGGGGGCGGCGTCGAACATCTTGGTCCGCGTGTTCAGCTCCACGTGGACCTCGAAGCCGAGGACGGGGTCGTACTTCTCCATGGCCTCGTCGAAGGACAGGACCTCTTCGGTGGTCTGGGTCATCAGCGGGCTCCTCCCCGGACGGGTGCGGACAGGGTGGACTCGGCGGCCAGGTCGCGGACCAGCGCGGCGGTGTCGGGCAGGTCCTTCCACAGGGGCCCGCCCCAGCGGTCGGCGAGCAGGGCTTCCAGGCCGGCGCCGGCGCGGTAGAGCCGGGCGTCCTCCCGGGCCGGGGCCATGAACTGGATGCCCACGGGCAGCCCGTCCTCGGGGGCGAGGCCACCGGGGACGGAGATCGCGGGCACGCCGGCCAGGTTGGTGGGGATGGTCGCGATGTCGTTGAGGTACATCTGCATGGGGTCCGCGGACTCGTCCACGGCGCCGCGCTCGAAGGCCGTGGTCGGCGCCGTCGGGGAGACGAGCACGTCCACCTGCTCGAAGGCGGCGGCGAAGTCGCGCTGCACCAGGGTGCGGACCTTCTGCGCCGAGCCGTAGTAGGCGTCGTAGTAGCCGGCGGACAGGGCGTAGGTGCCCAGGATGATGCGCCGCTTGACCTCCGCGCCGAAGCCGGCGGCCCGCGTGGCGCCCATCACCCGCTCGATGGTCAGCGGCCCGCCCTCGGGCAGCACGCGGTGGCCGAAGCGCACGCCGTCGTACTTGGCGAGGTTCGAGGAGACCTCCGAGGACATGATCAGGTAGTAGGCCCCCAGGGCGTAGCGGAAGTTCGGGGTGGAGACCTCCACGATCTCGGCGCCGGCCGAGCGCAGCAGCTCCACGGCCTCGCCGAAGCGCTGCTGGACGCCGGGCTGGAAGCCCTCGCCCGTGAGCTCCCGGACCACGCCCACGCGCAGTCCTTTCAGCCCGCCCTCCGCGGCCCCGGCCCGAGCCTGGGCGGCGAGGGGCCCGGCCGGGCCCGGCAGCGAGGTGGAGTCCTGCGGGTCGTGCCCGCCCACCACCTCGTGCAGCAGCGCGGCGTCGAGCACCGTCCGGGCCACCGGGCCCACCTGGTCCAGGGAGGACGCCATGGCGATCACGCCGTAGCGGGAGACCCCGCCGTAGGTCGGCTTCACGCCCACCGAGCCGGTCAGGGCCGCCGGCTGGCGGATGGACCCGCCGGTGTCGGTGCCCAGGGCCAGGGGCGCCTGGAAGGAGGTGACGGCCGCGGCGGAGCCGCCGCCGGAGCCCCCCGGGATCCGGGCGAGGTCCCACGGGTTGCGGGTGTCGCCGAACGCGGAGTGCTCGTTGGAGGAGCCCATCGCGAACTCGTCCAGGTTCGTCTTGCCGAGCACGGGCATGCGCGCCGCGCGCAGCCGGCGGGTCACGGTGGCGTCGTAGGGGCTCATCCAGCCCTCGAGCATCCGGGAGGCCGCGGTGGTGGGCTGGCCCTTGGTGACGATGAGGTCCTTGACCGCGATCGGCACGCCGGCCAGCTCGGGCAGCTCCTCGCCGCGGGCGCGGGCGGCGTCCACCTCGGCGGCCACGGACAGGGCCTCCTCGGTGTTCACGTGCAGGAAGGCGTTGAGCCCGCTCTTGCCGCGGCTGCGGTCGGCGGGGTCGACGGGAGCGCCGTCGGTGTCCCGGATGCGGTCCAGGTGCGCCTGGACGGCCTCCACGGAGCTGACCTCGCCGGCGGCGAGCTGCTGGGCGAGCTCGGCGGCCGAGAGGCCGGCGACGCCCTGGGGGGTACCGGTGGTCGTCATGCGGCTACTCCTCGTCCAGGATCGCGGGCACCTTGAACTTGCCCTCGGCGGCGTCGGGGGCGTTGCTGAGCGACTCCTCGGCGGTGAGGGTCTCGCCCACGACGTCCTCGCGGAAGACGTTCTGCAGCGGGATCGGGTGGCTCGTGGCCGGGACGTCCGGGCCGGCGGCCTCGCTGACGGACGCGACCGAGTCGACGACGAGGTCCAGCTCCGTGGCCATGGACCGCAGCTCCTCCTCGGTCATCTCGATGTGCGCGAGCTTCGCCAGGTGGGCGACCTGCTCGCGGGTGATCGCAGACATGCGCACTCCTGCTCGTGGTCGGGGTGGTTTCCGCTCCAGTCTAGCCGCGCGGCCCCCGCCGCCCGCGCGGGCGGAGGGGCCGGTGCGGGGGCATACCCTGGAGGTACGCCCACCCACCACACAGGAGCACCCGGACATGGCCAAGAGCACCCCCGCCCGCACGAAGAAGGCCCGCGGCGCCCGGAAGGACCGCCCCGCCGGCGCCCGGCCCGGGAGGGCCACGCGCTCGGTCTCGGCCACGGACGCCGCCAACGCCTGGCGCCAGCGGGTCAGCAAGGACGCCGCCGAGACGATCGACACGGTCGTGGCGCACGTCCAGGCCGTGGCCGAGCAGCAGCTGGGGCAGCACGGGGCCTTTCCGGCCTTCCTCGTGACCGCCCGCAAGGACGGCGAGTACGAGCTGGACGCCCTGCCGCCGGAGCAGGTGGAGGAGCTCTCCCCCGAGGCGGTGCTGCAGGCGCTGCGGGACCGGGCCGAGCAGCTGCGGGACGAGATCCTCTGTGCGGGCGTGGCGTTCCCGGTGACCCTGCCGGACCGCTCCGGGCAGACCGCGGTGGCCGTGGAGGTCCAGCACCGCGAGGGCGAGTCCCTGCGCATCATCCAGTCCTACCGCGTCAAGGGGGCCGAGCGCTCGGTGAGCTTCGGGGACGTGGCGGCCGAGCCCACCGAGCCCTGGCTGTGGCTCTGAGCGCCTGACGCCGCACCCGGGCCGGCCGTGGCCGCCCGCACACGGGACGAAGGGCCCCTCCGCACGCGGAGGGGCCCTTCGTCTCGTGCTGCGCGGCGAGGCCGCGCGGTGCCGATCCCGGGAGGGATCAGGCGGGGATGTTCAGCACCTGACCGGGGAAGATCAGGTTCGGGTCGGCGATGCTGCCGGCGTTGGCGGCGGCCAGCGCCTCCCAGCCACCGTGGACGCCCAGCTTCTGGGCGATGATCGAGAGGGTGTCACCGGGGACCACGGTGTAGGACTCGCCGGCCACGGGGGCCGGGGCCACGACGGCGGCCGGGGCGACGTACTCGACCACGGGGGCGGCGGCCGGGGCCGGCGCGGGAGCGGCCTGCACGGGGGCCGGAGCCGGGGCGGCGACCGGGGCCGGGGCGGCCTCGATCGGGGCCGGGGCCTGCACGGACTGGGGAGCCACGGTGGTGGCGGAGCCCATCGGGTTGGCGGACGGGGCGGCGCTGCCGCTCAGGCCCAGCTTGGCGGAGCAGGCGGGCCACGCGCCCCAGCCCTGGCCGTCGAGCACGTTCTCGGCCACGGCGATCTGCTGCTCACGGGAGGCGTCCTGCGGGGCGCCGGTGCCGCCGAAGGCGGCCCAGGTCGACGGGGTGAACTGCAGGCCGCCGGAGAAGCCGTTGCCCGTGTTGGTGTTCCAGTTGCCACCGGACTCGCACTCGGCGAGGGCGTCCCAGGTCGACGCCGGGGCGGCGTTGGCCGGGAGGGCCATGGCACCCACGGCGGTCCCGCCGAGGATCAGGGCGGCGGCACCGCGACGGACGTTGCGACGAACAGCGTTGGCGTTGGTCATGATGCTCCCTTGGGCCACCTGCGCTCGTTTCCGTCCCCGGATGTCTTCGCGCCGTCGTCTACCCGTCAAAGGTGTGGTCGGGTAAGTGCTTACAGGTGGCTGCCCTTCAGACGACGTGCGGTGTTACGGCAGCACCTAGCATGATTTGGTGGCGCGCCCGAGGCTGGGTCGGGGCACACCGGATCCCCGGAGGAGATCCTCGGGGAAGCTGTTGATCACGGTAGCGTAACGATTTCTGTTGCGCTACCCCCCTGGCGCTCGACGTGAGGTATAACACCAGCCGTCTGCGTGGGGGTGTCGGGCCGTGACGAAACCCGACGATGCGGAGCCGTGCTCCGGAAGCGGAGGGCATGCCCTCGGGAAGAACGCTTCGAATGTCACGCTAGGGCAACGGTTTTGTCTCGGTCAAGTCACGAGAGGCATCTCACACCAGACCCCGGGGGCCGGACCGCCCCGTCTCAGCCGGGAATTCCGCGCTCACGTGCGGTGACCCAGGCCGCGAGACGGTCCGCGGACGGCACCGCGCCCTCGGCCGGGGAGGGCAGCGCGGGGCGGCGGACGAGCGCTCCGGCCTCCTCCGCGATGAGCGCACCGGCCGCCCAGTCGTGCTCGTGCAGGCCCTGCTCGCCGTAGCCGTCCAGTGTGCCGTCGGCCACCATGCACAGGTCCAGCGCCGCGGAACCCAGACGCCGCATGTCCGTGTACTGGCGCATTGTGCTCAAGAAAGTATGGAACTGGCGGTCGCGCTGGGCGGCGTCGTAGGAGAAGCCGGTCCCGTAGACGCGCCCCGGCCGGCCCGGTTCGGGCCCGGTGAGACGGCGCGTGGTGCCGTCCGTCTCCAGCCACGCCCCGGCGCCCCGCACCGCGAAGTAGGTCCGGCGCAGGGCCGGGGCGTTGACCACGCCCACGAGCCAGTTGCCCTCGGCGTCGGCGGCGGCCACGGACGTGCAGTAGTACACGATGCCGCGGATGAAGTTCGTCGTGCCGTCGAGCGGGTCCACCGACCAGCGGATCCCGGAGGGCTGCTCGGGCCGGTGCGTGCCCGACTCCTCGCCGGTCACCGTGTCGTGCGGACGACGGTCCAGCACGGTGCGCAGCACCGCCTGCTCGGCCGCGACGTCGAAGCGGGTGACCCAGTCCCCCGCCCCCGACTTGCCGGTGACGTCGAGCCGTGCGGCGTCCCGGCCCCGGAGCACCTCGGCGCCGGCCTCGGCGGCCGCCAGCGCCAGCTCGAGCAGCTCCTCCAGCTCCCCGCCGGTGGGGCCGAGCCCGTCCAGTGCGTCGTCGTGGCGTCCCATGCTCAGGCCCCGTCCTCGTCGTCGGCGGACTCCGCCGCGCTGTCGTCTGCCGTGCTGTCGTCTGCCGTGCTCTCCTGCGCCGTGCCCTTGTGCGCAATGCCCGGGCCGGCCGGGACCTCGCCGGCGCCGCCGTCCTCGCCCGCGTCCTCGTCAGCGTCCTCGCCCGTGCCCCCGGGGGCCACGGCATCCGGCCCGCCGGCGAGGAGGCGCTCGAAGCCCTCCTCGTCCAGCACCGGCACGCCCAGCTGCTCGGCCTTGTCCAGCTTGGAGCCCGCGCTCTCCCCGGCCACCAGGAAGTGCGTCTTCTTCGACACCGATCCGGAGGCCTTGCCGCCGCGCACCAGGACCGCCTCCTTCGCCGAGTCGCGGCTGAAGCGCTCCAGGGTGCCGGTGATGACCACCGTGACGCCTTCGAGGGTGCGGGGCACCGACTCGTCGACCTCGTCCACCATGCGCACCCCGGCGGCCGCCCACCGCTCCACGATCTCGCACCGCCACGGTTCGGCGAACCACTCCTTGACGGACGCGGCGATGACGGGCCCCACCCCGTCGGTGTGGGCCAGGGTCTCCTCGTCGGCGTCGCGGATGGCCTGCATCGAGCCGAACGCGGTGGCCAGGGAGCGGGCCGCGGTGGGGCCCACGTGCCGGACGGACAGCGCCACGAGCACCCGCCACAGCGGCTGGGACTTCGCCTTCTCGAGCTCCTCGAAGAGCTTGCGGGTGGTGGCGGTGGGCTCGGACGGCTTCTTGGCGGTGCCCTTCGACCAGAAGTACGGCACGAGCTCCGTCTCCCCCGTGGGGGTGCCGCGGGACTTCTTCTCCCGCCGGATCCGGACCTCGCGCAGGTCCTCCGGCGTGAGGTCGAACAGGTGCGCCTCGCTGGTCAGCGGCGGGGTCTCCGGCTCGTCGGGCCGGGTCAGCGCCAGGGCGGACTCGTAGCCGAGGGCCTCGATGTCGAAGGCGCCGCGCCCGGCGGCGTGGAAGACCCGCTCGCGCAGCTGGGCCGGGCAGCTGCGGGCGTTGGGGCAGCGGATGTCGACGTCGCCCTCCTTGGCCGGGCGCAGCTCCGTGCCGCAGGAGGGGCAGTGGGCGGGCATCACGAACTCGCGCTCGGTGCCGTCGCGCAGGGCGACCACGGGGCCCACGATCTCGGGGATCACGTCACCGGCCTTGCGCAGCACCACGGTGTCGCCGATGAGCACGCCCTTGGCCTTCACCACGTCCTGGTTGTGCAGGGTGGCCATCTCCACCGTGGACCCGGCGACGCGCACCGGCTCCATGAGCCCGAAGGGGGTGACCCGGCCGGTGCGGCCCACGTTGACCAGGATGTCCTTCAGCTTCGTGTGCACCTCCTCGGGCGGGTACTTGTAGGCCACGGACCAGCGCGGCACCCGGGAGGTGTGCCCGAGCCGGAACTGGGTGCGGCGGTCGTCGACCTTGACCACGATGCCGTCGATCTCGTGGATGAGGTCGTGGCGGCGGCGGCCGTACTCCTCGATGAACGCCAGGACCTCCTCCGTGGACGGCAGCACCCTGAAGTAGGGGCTCACCGGCAGCCCCCACCGCTCGAGCAGCCCGTAGACCTCGGACTGGGTGTCGGCGCGCAGGCCGGTGGCGGCGCCCACGCCGTGCACGTACATGGACAGCCGGCGCCGGGCGGTGACCTCGGGGTCCTTCTGCCGCAGGGAGCCCGCCGCGGCGTTGCGGGGGTTGGCGAAGGGGGCGCGGCCCTCGGCCACGATCGCCTCGTTGAGGGAGCGGAAGTCGCGGGAGGAGATGAACACCTCGCCGCGGATCTCGACCTCCTCGGGGACGTCGTCCCCGGCGAGGGTGGTGGGGATCGTGGCGATGGTGCGCACGTTGTGCGTGACGTCCTCCCCGGTCGTGCCGTCGCCGCGGGTCGCGGCCCGCACCAGCTCGCCGTCGCGGTAGAGCAGGTTCACGGCCAGCCCGTCGATCTTCAGCTCGGTGAGCCACGCGGGCCCCGGGGCGTCCGGCAGCGCCTCGACGGCGGCGGAGGCCTTGGCCATCCAGGCGGTGAGCTCGTCGATGGAGAAGACGTCCTCCAGGGAGTACATCCGGGCGAGGTGGGTCACCGGCGCGAACGCCGTGGAGACCTCGCCGCCGACCTCCTGGGTGGGCGAGTCGTTGGCCACCAGCTCGGGGTTCAGCGCCTCGACCTCCTCGAGCCGCCGGTAGAGCTCGTCGTACTCGGCGTCCGAGATCGTGGGGGCGTCCTCCACGTAGTACGCGGTGCGTGCGGCACGCACCCGGTCCACGAGCTCCGCGTACTCCTCCTTGAGGTCCTCGCTCGGCGGGGCCGGGTTGAGGTCCTGGCCGGTGGCGTCGACGGGGCGGTCGTCTGTCCTCTGCTGTGGGCTCACCCGACCATTGTGGC
Organism: Kocuria sp. SM24M-10; assembly: GCF_001027955.1. Taxonomy (NCBI): domain Bacteria; kingdom Bacillati; phylum Actinomycetota; class Actinomycetes; order Micrococcales; family Micrococcaceae; genus Kocuria; species Kocuria sp. SM24M-10. The sequence goes on from NZ_LDNX01000087.1 coordinate 8,737, forward strand.
CCACGGGCCGGACAGCCCCCGGCGCGGCACGGCGGTGCCGGTCCGGCGCCGCCTCATCGCGGGTCGTCCAGGCGCAGCGGGAGCCCGAAGCCGGTGCGCACGCCCGGGGAGCACAGGACGCTGTCCGGGGGGCGGGCGGCGAGCTCCCCGAAGCCCGTGGCCCGCACCAGGTCGTCCTCGAGCGCCAGGAGCTCGCCCCGGTGCAGCGGCCACGGCCCGTGCGTGTTGGGCACCCACAGGGGGCGGCCCCACCACGGGGTGTGCAGTCCGAAGCGGGCGGTGAGGAACACCTCGAGCGGGCCGGGGCGCTCGAGCCGCTCCCCCACGGCCACCCGCAGCCGGCTGGCCGGCCG
>NZ_LDNX01000088.1:0-5115 GCF_001027955.1 Kocuria sp. SM24M-10
TCCCTCCGACGCCCCGGTCCGCCCCCGGCCCGCCCGCGCCCGGCGGTCCCGGCGCCCGCGGGCGGCGGTCCCGGCGCCCGCGGGCGGGCCGGGGCTGTCGGCCGCGCGGCTTAGACTGGGGGACGATGTCCTCCACCGACCCCGCCACCACCCCGCCGGTCCCCGTGCTCCACGCCCTCACGGTCCCGCTGTCCGCCCTCGGGGCGGACGCCCCGGACCTGCGGGAGCTGCTGGCCGGGCCCGACCTGCTCTGCTGGACCGTGGACGGGCGCGGCCTCGTGGCCCACGGCCGGGTCGCCGAGCACACGGTGCGCGGCCCGGACCGCTTCACCGCCGCGCGCGTGTGGTGGGACGACGTGGTCGCCGCCGCCGTGGTCGAGGACCGGGTGGGCGTCCCGGGCACCGGGCTCGCCGCGTTCGGCGCGTTCACCTTCGCCTCGGCCTCCGGGGCCGAGTCCGGGCTCGTGGTGCCGGAGCTGCTCGTGGGCCGCCGCGACGACCTGGCCTGGGTCAGCCTCGTGGTGGCCGTGGCGCCCGGCACGCCCTTCGCGCTGAGCCTCGACGACGTGACCGCGGCCTGGCTGCGCCGCTTCGGCACCGCCCCCGGCCGCCCGCCGGCCGCCGGGGACGACCCGGCAGCGGTGCCCTCCGACGTCCGGCTGTCCCCCGGCACACTGGGCGAGCACGAGTGGACCGGGGCCGTGCGCGACGGGGTGGACCTGATCCGCGCGGGCCGGCTGGAGAAGCTGGTGCTGGCCCGCGACGTCGTGGCCCGCACCGACGAGCCGCTCGACCCGGTGGCCGTGGTCCGGGACCTCGCCCACCGCTACGACCAGTGCTGGACGTACTGCGTGGGCGTCGGCGGGGGCGCCGCGGGACGGCTGATGGGGGCGACCCCGGAGATGCTCGTGCAGGTGCTCGACGGAGCGGCCCACGCCCGCGTGCTCGCGGGCACCCTGGACCGGGACGCGGCCCCGGTGGGCGAGGACCCCCAGGAGTACGCCGCCCGGGTGCTCGGGGAGTCCGAGAAGCAGCAGCACGAGCACGGCTTCGCGATCGACTCCCTCGTGGCGTCGCTGGCGCCCTACACGGACGCGGTGACCACCTCCCCCGAGCCGTTCATCCTGGAGCTGCCCAACGTGTGGCACCTCGCCTCAGACGTCACCGCCGCGCTGCGCCCGGGCCCGGCCGGGGACCCGCCCTCCGCCCTGGAGCTGGCCGAGGCGCTGCACCCGACCGCCGCGGTCTGCGGGACGCCCACCGCCGTGGCGGCGGCCACCATCCCGGAGCTGGAGCGGATGGACCGGGGCCTGTACGCCGGGCCGGTCGGCTGGCTGGACGCCGCCGGCAACGGGGACTGGGGCATCGCCCTGCGCGGCGCGGTGCAGGAGGACGAGCGCACCGTGCGGCTCTACGCCGGGTGCGGCATCGTGGCCGCCTCCGACCCGGAGGCCGAGCTCGCCGAGACCTGGGCGAAGCTGCGGCCCATGCTCCAGGCCCTCGGGCAGCGCGCCGACGGCGCCGTCGAGCGGCTCGTGCCCGCCCCCGGGCTCTCCGTCCGCTGAGCCCGCCGGGCCCGGGCTCCGGCGGCGGCGCGCCCGGACGCGCGGATTGCACCGTATCCTTGTGTCCCGAACGCAGTCGGGGGTGACCGCCCCGTAGAGCCGGCTCCTCGCGCGGCCCGACCGCGCCGTCGACCACCGCTCCTACCGGAGGAACCGCCCATGCCCCGCCCGTCCCGCCGCCGCGCCGCCGGCATCCTGTCCGCCGCCGTCCTCGCCCTCACGGCCTGCTCCGGCGGCTCCGCCGAGGACACCGCCGCGGAGACCGCCGCCGGGTCCGCGACCCCGGTGGACGGCGGGTCGGCCGCGGTGGCCCTGGTGGAGCCCGGCTTCCTCACCGTGTGCTCGGAGTCCAACTACCCGCCGTTCGAGATGGAGCAGGGCGGCGAGATGGTGGGCCTCGACATGGACCTGGGCCGGGAGATCGCCGCCGACCTCGGCGTGGAGATGAAGAACGTCACGCTCGGCTTCGAGTCCATCCAGTCCGGCGCCGCCCTCGACACCCGCCAGTGCGACGTGGCGATCTCCGCCCTGTCCATCACCGAGGAGCGGCGGAGCGTGATGGACTTCTCCGACCCGTACTACGACAACGAGGTCGGCCTCGTGACCGACGGGGAGGACGGCGTCGCCTCGATCGACGCCGCCCGCGAGGAGCAGGTGCGCGTGGGGGTCATGCAGGGCACCGTCGGGGAGACCCAGGCCCGGGAGCTCGGCCTCGACACCGTCCAGTTCGAGGACGCCACCACGCTGTTCACCGGGCTCAGCACCGGCGCCGTGGACGCCGTGCTCGACGACGTCACCGCGATCGCCGAGCACGCCCAGGACGACCCGGACTTCGTGGTCCAGGAGACCGCGGACCTCGACGACCAGCTCGGCGTGGCCGTCCGGAAGGGCGACGCGGCGATGCTCCAGGCCGTCGACGCCACCCTGGACCGCATCGAGGAGGACGGCACGCTCGAGCAGATCGTCGAGCAGTGGATCCCCGTCCAGGAGAAGGACTGACCGAAGGACCCCGTGCCCCGCACCCGGGGCGCCGGCTCCGCCACCGACCGCCCGTACCACCCAGAACGGACCACTCCATGGCCATGACCATGCACCAGAGAGCCCGGCTCTCCCGCGGCATCCAGTACGCCGTCCTGATCCTCGTCGTCCTCGCGCTGCTCGCGATCGCCGACTGGCCGCTGCTGATCGAGAAGGTGTTCAACCCGGAGATCGCCGCCCAGCAGTTCCCCGGCATCATCACCACCGCACTGAAGAACACCCTCATCTACACGCTGCTCGGCTTCGTGGTCGGTCTCACCGGGGGTGTGGTCCTGGCGCTGATGAAGCTCTCCTCCGTGGCGCCCTACCGGTGGCTGGCCACGCTGTACATCGAGTTCTTCCGCGGCGTGCCCGCCCTGCTGGTCTTCCTCGCCTTCGGCTACGGCATCCCGCTGGCCTTCGGCTTCCGCTTCAACCACTACGTCACGGTCATGGTCGCCCTGGGCCTGGTGGCCGCCGCCTACATCGCGGAGTCGCTGCGGGCGGGCCTGCAGGCCGTGCCGAAGGGCCAGTACGAGGCCGCCCGCTCCCTGGGCATGTCCCACGCCCGGGCGATGGTCACGATCGTCATCCCGCAGGCCCTGCGGATCGTCCTGCCGCCGCTGACCAACGAGGTCATCCTGCTGACCAAGGACTCCTCCCTGGTCTACCTGCTGGGCATGGGCATCGGCCAGTACGAGCTCACCAAGTACGGCCGCGAGGCGATCTCGGGCTCCGGCGCCGGCCTGACGCCCCTGGTCGTGGCGGGCATCTGCTACCTCATCATCACGGTGCCGCTGGGCATCCTGACCCGCCGCTTCGAGTCCAAGACCGACCGCATGAAGAAGTCCTAGGAGCCAGACGATGAGCACTGCATCCTCCCCGCAGCCCGCACCCGCCGACGGCCTCGCCGGCGCCGCGTCCGTCGTGATCGACGGCCTGCACAAGTCCTACGGCTCCCTCGAGGTGCTCAAGGGCATCTCCCTGAGCGTGGGAGCCGGCCAGGTGGTCTGCCTCATCGGCCCCTCCGGCTCGGGCAAGTCCACCCTCCTGCGCTGCGTGAACCTGCTCGAGAGGCCCCAGCAGGGGCGGATCACGATCGGCGACTTCGACGTCACCGACCCCGAGGCCGACGTGGACCGGATGCGCCGGCACGTGGGCATGGTCTTCCAGCAGTTCAACCTGTTCCCGCACCTGAGCGTCCTCGAGAACTGCACCGTGGCCCAGGTCAAGGTGCTCAAGCGGGACAAGGCCGAGGCCGAGCGGATCGCCCGGGCCAACCTCGACCGCGTGGGCCTGGCCGAGAAGTCCGACAACCACCCCGACCAGCTCTCCGGGGGCCAGCAGCAGCGCGTGGCCATCGCCCGCGCCCTGTCGATGGACCCGTCCCTGATGCTCTTCGACGAGCCCACCTCCGCCCTCGACCCCGAGACGGTGGGCGACGTGCTGTCCATCATGCGCGACCTCGCCGCCGAGGGCATGACGATGCTCGTGGTCACCCACGAGATGGAGTTCGCCCGCGACGTCGCCGACAAGGTCGTCTTCATGGACGGCGGCGTGGTCGTCGAGGAGGGCCCCGCCGCCCAGGTCATCGGCACCCCGAAGGAGCCCCGCACCCAGTCGTTCCTCGCCCGGGTGCTCAACCCCACCCAGGTGCAGGCCCCGGAGCGCTGACCCGGCGGCCGCTCCGCCCGCAGGCCGCCGAAGGGCCCCGTCCACTCCCCGGGGACGGGGCCCTTCCGTGCGGTCCGTTCCCGCGGTCCGTTCCCGCAGTCCGTCCATGCGGACCGTGCCCGCAGCCCGTCCCACAGTCCGGCCGGGGGACACCTCCCGGGGCGCCAGCACGCCGCCCGGACGCCCCCGGGACGCGGACGGGCTCGGCTCAGTCCGCGGGACCGGCCACCGCGGCCCGGATCCGGGCGTGCAGGGCCCGCAGCTCCCGCCGTTCCACCCGCACCTCGAGCACGGAGCGGCCGCGCACGGGCCCGGCGAGCGCCGCGGCGAGCTCCGGCAGGCTGTCCGCCCGCCGGTGCGGGACCCCGTAGCCCGCGCAGAGCGCGTCCAGGCGCGCCTCGTGCGGGGTCCCGAAGAAGCGCTCGACGACGTCGCGGTACTCCTGCTGCTCCCCCAGCGCGCCGTGCTCGAGGGTCGCGAAGATCCCGCCGCCGCCGTCGTTGAGGACCAGGACCTGCAGGTCGGGCTCCCGCTCGCCGGCGCCCAGCAGCAGGGAGGAGGCGTCGTGCAGGAAGGTCAGGTCCCCCACGAGGGCGCGGACGGGGCGCCCGGTGCCCAGCGCCGCGCCCGCGGCGGTGGCCACCGTCCCGTCGATCCCGGCGAGCCCGCGGTTGGCGACCACCAGCGGGGACACGGGGCCGGGGCGGGCGGCGAGGTCCAGGTCCCGCACGGGGTTGGAGGAGCCGGCGACGAGCACCGCCCCGTCCTGCCGGCAGGCCTCCCACAGCGCGGCGGCCACGGCCGGGCCGGTCGGGCGCCCCGGGGGCTCCGCGGCGAGCAGCCGCGCCACGGCACCGTC
>NZ_LDNX01000089.1:0-3091 GCF_001027955.1 Kocuria sp. SM24M-10
GAGACATCAGGGATTCAGGGGATCCTTGCGGCATGAGAGAGCGCTCCTTTCCATGCCGAGAGAAGCCTGGGAGATGGGCTCCCGGCTTCTCTTGTACAGCCATCGCATCAGCTGACGATGTGAAGTAGACGGGACACCACCGGAGTCGCACAATCAGTCTTCGGTGAAAGGCATCTCACCGCGAAAGGCCGGGGCCCCTCCCCGGCCTTTCGCATGCCCAGCGCAGCGCCCACCCGCCCCGCGTGGTGCCCCCGGTCAGCGACCGGTCTCGTTCTATGGCACATAGAACATAGCTTTGCTCCGCCCGGGGCCGCCCCACTGATGCTGTCCAGCACGTGCGGGACAGACCTCCTCGGCCGCGTCTCCAGATCGGAGGCCGGCATCGACAGATCCGTCCTCTGCCGAGCCTTTCGCCCGCATTCCTTCGTCACCTTTGGGCAACTTCGGGACCACGACAGACACTGAAAGTGGGAGTTGGCGTGCTCACATCAACCGCTCCCACGGGAGGCCAGGGAGACCAGGCCCGGCCTCCCGCTACAACGCTGGCCCAGCACTCGTAAGGTCTCCGGCACTAGGCATCCTGGACCGCTGTGCAGGACACTCAGAGGTGGGGAACGGGATCCTCCTCCCCACGAAAAAAGCCGGGCACCACTCCCCGGCTTTTTTCGTGCCCACAGCAGCGGCAACTAGTCCTGGTCAGCGCCCCCACCCATCAGCACACCCCCTCAGCTCTGCTCCGCTCAACGCATCGCTGAGCCAACCAACGCACTTCTGAGCCGTCACACCTCTTGCATTCTTCGGCCGGCCCCTGGGGAAGACGCTCGTCACCACCTCCCCAGGAGTCCTCGGTGCGCACAACCAGGACACCCCAGCGCGCCCGAAACCGTCCCACCGCCAACCACCACGCCACCCCACCAGGCACCCGCTCGACCACATGGCCGAGCACAAGGACCCGTCTGGTCGCCTCACCCGGAACGGGTTAACCCCTCCCCCGTGAAGGGTGAGTCGGGGGCAGCAGGAGTCATCGACAGTGACCGTGGTTGCCGGAGCCAGCGGACGAAAAATGGGGCTGAGTCGGTGCCTGGTTGCGGTGCTTGGGACACCTCGGGCGGGAGGGAGCAGCTATGCCTGCGCGCGCCTGCGTTGGGTCACCTGAGCCTCGGTCATCGAATGATGCACTAGGTGTGGCAGTCCGCAGGGGTCCGTGTAGCCGGAGTCGGAGGACCTCGCTTCGCTCGGGCTAGAAACCCTCTGGGGACACCCCAGACCCCGAAGTATCTGATTTGGCAGCGGCGTGCCCTACCTGAATATTTGCAAGCGCCGTGTCAGGGTGGCCTACATGAACACAGCGACGTTTGCCGACGAGTGGACCGATCACTGGTTGCCTCGAGCTCCCCTTGCCGGTGACGTGAAGAGCCCGCGACCGAGCGTGTATCGCCACTCCCGAGCTCGTGCGCTGGAGCACTCCCACATCGAGGCCAACCCTCTGGCAGTCCGATCGTTGATCGTCACCGATCACGACGGCTCCGACGCCGACCAGATCGCTGATCTCAAGGGCCTGCCCGAGCCCTCCTACATCGCGCTGAACCCCTTCACCCGCTCCGGGCACATCGTCTACGCCCTGTCGACGCCCGTGTGCCTGACCAACTCCGCCCGTCGAGGGCCGATGAACCTGCTGGCGCGGGTCGAGACGGGTCTGTGTGACGTCCTCAGCGGCGATGTGGGCTACGCCGGGCGTCTGACGCGCAATCCCTGGCATCAGGGCTCCTTGCCCCTCTGGGGGGCCTCTGAGGCCTCCTACGGGCTTAGGGAGCTCTCCTGCGCCCTGAGCGACCTGGGAGCCCTGCCCGGCTACAGCCCGCGCAGCACGCTCACCCGGTCGGCAATCGGGCGTAACTGTGCCCTGTTCGACCTCACCCGCCGGTGGGCCTACCGCGCCTGGAGACGCCACTGCGACGACGCCACCGAGTGGGAAGCCGTCGTGCACGCCTACGCCTGGGACCGCAACCTGTCCGTCATCGGCGACGAGTTCACCCGCGGCCCCCTGGACGAGACCGAAGTGCTACACCTAGCCCGTTCGATCTCCCGCTGGACCTGGCGGAGGTTCTGGCACCAAGGCGGCCCCACCGCCTACGACGCACGATTCACCGCCACCCAAACGGCCCGCGCCAAGAAAAGCCACACCACCGGCAACCGCACCGTCACCGACAAGATGCGCACCGCCAACGCAGACCACGGCTTCCAGACCAAAATTGATCGTGAGACCTTCATGCAGGAGGCGTTCTGATGCCTGCCGAAATCCAACAACGGCGGAAGACAACCGCCAAAGAACTTGCAAAGCGACTGGGGTGCTCCGAGCGGACTGTTCGCCGCATCGCCGCTGAGCCTCGAACGGAGTTCCTGGCGCGTGCTGCTGAACGCCGGGCCCGTGCGCTAGCCCTCCGCGAGTCGGGAATGACCTACAAGCAGATCGCTGCGGAGATGGGCGAGAGCGTCGGCTCCGTGGGGCGGCTCATCCACTCCGCCCGCCACCACGCGAAAGAGAACACGTGAGTTGGCATGGTGAAACAAAGTCGGAACCGGCACCGGAACAGATTCCCTCCGCCGGCCAGACCGGTAACGATCTCTGATTCCGTCCCGTTGCCGCACGCCAGCTCATAGGCGACACTGGAACGGACATCGCCACCGATGTCCGCCTGAAGAGCACAGGGTGAACCCGTTCACCCGAGGAAAGCCGGGGTCGCCGCCCCGGCTTTTCTCTTGCCGCCCCAACGGAACCGGTGCCCTAACACTGTTGCCCCCTCCGCATGGCCATATCGCGTGTCGAGGCTGTGAGAGACACTGGCCATGGGTGCCAGCGTCGCCACCCGAGGAAAAGCCGGGTGCCCATGCTCGGCTTTTCTTCGGCCACGGAGCAGCACCGACGCCGCATGAATCCGTTTGCATCCATTACTTACCGAACCGTCATAAAGCTTGTCCGGTTGGACACATGATGCCGATCGGGGACACTGGCGGCGGGGGAGAGACATCAGGGATTCAGGGGATCCTTGCGGCATGAGAGAGCGCTCCTTTCCATGCCGAGAGAAGCCTG
>NZ_LDNX01000009.1:0-40011 GCF_001027955.1 Kocuria sp. SM24M-10
GGGGCCGGGAGCCGCTCCCGGCCCCGGCGGCGTGCCGGGCCCGGGGCGCGCCCGGGCTCAGGCGCCGCCGGGGTGCTCTCCCGGGCGGCGGGCGGAGACCGTCTCGGTGCGCACGCCCAGCTCCCCGGCGGCCAGGCGCACCGCCAGCTGGTCCCCGGCGCGCACGGCCGCGGCGTCGGTGACCACCGCGCCGGAGGCGTCCAGGACCACGGAGTAGCCGCGCTGCAGCGTCTCCTGCGGGGACAGGGCGCGCACGCGGGCGCGCAGGTGCCGCACGGCGTCCCGCTCCCGCAGCGCCCGGGAGTCCACGGCCGACAGCGCCCGGGTGCGCCACCGGTCGACGTCCTCCTCCCGCAGCAGGATCATGTCCTCGGGCTGGGCGAGGGCCGGGCGGGAGCGCATCCCGGCCAGGCCCGCGGCCTCCCGGTCCAGGAAGGCGCGCACGGCACGGTCCAGGGACGCCCGGGCCCGGACCACCCCGGCGCGCTCCTCCACCACGTCCGGGACGATCCGCTTGCCGGCGTCCGTGGGCGTCGAGGCCCGCAGGTCGGCCACCCAGTCCAGCAGCGGCTGGTCGTTCTCGTGCCCGATGGCGCTCACCACCGGCGTCCGCGCGGCCGCCACGGCCCGGATCAGGGCCTCGTCGCTGAAGGCCAGCAGGTCCTCGAAGGACCCGCCGCCGCGGGCGATCACGATGACGTCCACCTCGTCCGTCCCGTCGAGCTCGCGCAGCGCCTGGGTCACCGCCCGCACCGCCCCGGAGCCCTGCACGGCGACCTCGCGCACCTCGAAGTGCACGGCCGGCCAGCGCAGCGAGGCGTTGCGGATCACGTCCTTCTCGGCGTCCGAGTTGCGCCCCGTGACCAGCCCGACCCGGCGGGGCAGCAGGGGCAGCGGCTTCTTGCGCCCGGCGTCGAACAGGCCCTCCTCGGCCAGGGCCCGGCGCAGCCGCTCGAGCCGCTCCAGGAGGTCCCCGAGCCCGACCGGCCGGATCCCGCGGCCGAGCATGGACAGCCGGCCGGTCTTGGCCCAGAAGTCGGGCTTGAGCTGGGCGACCACCCGCATGCCCTTCTCGAGCGGGCGGTCCAGGTGCGCGGTCTCGTTGGCGAAGAGGGTCACGGGCACGGAGATCTCCGCCTCGACGTCGCGCAGGGTCACGTAGGTGACGCGCGCGCGCTTGTTGAGCTCGATGATCTGGCCCTCGACCCACGTGGGGGCGCAGCGGGCGATGTAGGCGTGCAGGTTCTCCGAGAGCATCCGCAGCGGCCAGGGGTTCTCCGGGGTGGTCCGGTCCGCCCGCGCGGGCAGCTCGCGTCCACCGCCCGGGGGCACGTCCTCCTGCGGCTCGAGATAGGTCATGTCCCATGCTTACCACCCGGCGAGGACCGCCGCGCGCGGCCCCCGCCCGTACAGTGGTGCCGTGACGTCCTCCGCGCCCCCCACCTCCGGACACCGTCCCCGACGACGCTCCGCCACCGTCCTGCGCACCGGCCTCGGCACGGTCCTGGGCCTGACCGCCGCCGCGCTCGTGGCCGTTCTCGTGCCGCTGCACTGGGCCCAGGACACCCTCGTCTCGAAGGACGGGTTCACCCAGGTGGTGGGCACCCTGGCGGAGGACGAGCCGTTCCAGGAGGAGCTGGCCCGCACCGCGGTGGACCAGGCGGCCGAACGGATCGTGGGGGAGCGGGCCACCGGGGTCGGCTTCCTCGACCGGATGCTCGAGAACGCCGTCCGCCGCGCCGCGGACGTCGCGGCGGGACTCACCTCCGACCCCGCCTACCGGCGCGCGTGGACGGAGTCGCTCGCCCGCACCCACGAGGCCAACGTCCCCGCCGACGGAGCGGCGGACGCCCCGCCCCAGCACCTCGTGCTCGACATCGGCCCGGTCCTGCAGGAGGTGGACGCGGCCGTGCAGCGGGCCGTGGGCGTGGACGTCGGACTGGCGGACCGGGAGAGCACGATCACCGTGCCGGGGTCGAACACCGGGCGCCTGATCGCGGCGGGGACCCGGCTCACGGACCTGGCCGTGCCGCTGACCTGGGTCGCCGCGGCCCTGGCGGTGCTCGCGCTGCTGGTGACCCGGCACCGCCTCGCCACCCTGGCCGTGCTGGGGCTCGGCTCGCTGGCCGGTCTCGGCGTCGTGTGGCTGGTCGTGGAGGAGAGCGTGCAGCGGGCCTCCGGCGTGCTGGGCTCGGACCCGGTGGTCCGGCTCGCCGCCGACCGCGTGCTGACCCTGCTCACCGGCTCCCTCGGCGAGCACATGGCCACGGCCGCCTGGGCCGCCGGGATCACGGGCGTCGTGGGCCTCGTGGGAGCGATCGCGGTGTCGGGCGGATCACGGCGCGGTGTCCGGCCCACCGCGTAGCATGGAGGCCATGCCGACCACCGTTGCGCTCTCCATGCCCACCGTCCCCCGTCAGCGGCGCTCGCCTGCCGACGTGGCCGCCGCCGCCCCCGTCGACGGACCCAAGAAGGTCCTGCTCGCGTCCCCCCGCGGCTACTGCGCCGGGGTGGACCGCGCGGTGATCGCCGTGGAGAAGGCGCTCGAGCACTACGGCGCCCCGGTGTACGTGCGCAAGGAGATCGTGCACAACAAGTTCGTGGTCGGCACCCTCGAGGAGCAGGGCGCCGTGTTCGTCGACGAGACCGACGAGGTCCCCGAGGGCTCCCTGCTGATCTTCTCGGCGCACGGGGTCTCCCCGGCGGTCGTCCGCTCGGCCGAGGACCGGCAGCTGCGCACCATCGACGCCACCTGCCCGCTGGTCACCAAGGTGCACCGCGAGGCCGTGCGCTTCGCGAGGAGCGACTACGACATCCTGCTCATCGGCCACGACGGCCACGAGGAGGTCGAGGGCACCTCCGGCGAGGCCCCCGAGCACATCCAGGTGGTCAACAGCCCCGACGAGGTCGACCAGGTCGTGGTCCGCGACCCCGACAAGGTCGTGTGGCTGTCCCAGACCACTCTCAGCGTCGACGAGACCCTGGAGACCGTGCAGCGGCTGCGCGAGCGCTTCCCGTCCCTGCAGGACCCGCCGAGCGACGACATCTGCTACGCGACCTCCAACCGGCAGACCGCGATCAAGAAGATCGCCCCGGACGCCGACCTCGTGATCGTGGTGGGCTCCGCCAACTCCTCGAACTCCGTGCGGCTCAAGGAGGTCGCCCTGGAGTACGGCGCCCGCCGGGCCGAGCGCGTGGACTTCGCCCACCAGGTGGACGAGGCCTGGTTCGAGGGCGTCGCCACGGTCGGGGTGACCAGCGGCGCCTCGGTGCCCGAGGTGCTCGTCCAGGACGTGCTGCGGCTGCTGGCCGACTACGGCTACGGCGAGGTGGAGCAGGTCGTCACCGCCGAGGAGGACGTCCTGTTCTCCCTGCCCAAGGAGCTGCGCGCCCGCCTGACCGCGGCCGGGGACACCTCCCACCGCCTCGGCGGCCGCGGGGCCCGCCCCACGCGCTGAGGCGCGTCCTGCTCCCCGTCCGCTGAGCCCCGGCCCTCGTTGCGCCGGGGCTCAGCCGGCCGCCCGGTCCGCGCCGGCGCCCGCCCGCCCCGGTGCGGGGCGGTCCGCGGACTCGGCGGACCGCACGCGTCCCGGCTCCCGTGCCGCCCCCTCGAACCGCGTCCCGCTCGGCTCCGCGGCCGCGATCCGCGCCGCGCCGGGCTCCGGTCCGGTGACCTCCGGCGCGGCGACCTTCGGCGCGGTGGACTGCGCCCCGGTGGACTCCGCCCCGGTGGACTGCGCCTCGGTGAACTCCGGGGCGGTGAGCGGACGCGGCGCCACCACGAGGGGCCGGGTGCTCAGCCGGTCGTCCGGCGCGAGGGTGGGGTCGAGGTCGTTGATCCGCCGGGCCGTGGGGAACACCCGGGTCTCCACCGAGCCGGCCAGCCGGTTGTACGTCTCGACCGACTTCTGCAGCGACCTCCCCATGTCGTCCAGGTGCTTGCCCACCGTGCCCAGCCGCTCGTAGAGCTGGCGGGAGAGGTCGAAGAGCTCCTTGGCGTTCTCCGCGAGCCCGTGCTGGCGCCACGTGAACGCCACGGCCTTGAGCGAGGCCAGCAGCGAGACCGGGGAGACGAGGGCCACGTTGCGGCCCGCCGCGTGGTCGAGCAGGGTCGGGTCCGTGTCCAGGGCCGCCGACAGCGCCGACTCGGCGGGCAGGAAGCACAGCACCAGCTCCGGCGAGGCGTCCCGCGCCTCCCAGTACTTCTTCGAGGCCAGCGCGTCCACGTGCCCGCGCACGGCCTTGGCGTGGGCGCTCAGCTGGGCGCGGCGGGCGTCGTCGTCCCCGGCGTCCTGGGCGCGCAGGTAGGCGGTCATGGGCGCCTTGGCGTCCAGCACGATGTCCCGGCCGCCGGGCAGGTGCACCACCATGTCCGGGCGGATCGCGCTGCGCTCGCCGTCGGCGGTGGTGCCGGTCGAGGCGACCTGCTCGCGGAAGTCGACGTGGGCGGTCATGCCCGCGGCCTCGACCACGCGGCGCAGCTGCACCTCGCCCCAGGTGCCGCGCGCGGAGCCCGAGCGCAGCGCGGAGGACAGCGAGGTGGTGGCGGTGCGCAGGTGGTCCCCGACCTCCCGGGTGTGCGCCAGGGCCTGGGTGATCCCGCCGTACTGCTCGGCGCGGTCCCGCTCCAGCGCGGCCACGTGCTCCTCGACCGAGCGCAGCTGGTGGGCCACCGGCGCCAGGGCCCGCAGCACGTTGTTGTCCTGCACCGAGCGGGCGTCGGCGTCGCGCAGCCGGTCCTCGAGCTGCGCCCGGGCCTCGACGGCGGCGGCGCGCTCGGAGGCGAGGTCCACGAGCCGGTCCTGCACGGCGGCGAGCTCGGCCTGCAGCCCGGCCCGTTCCTCCTCCGCGGTCCGGACGTCCCGACCGGTGCGGGCCCGGGCGACCGCGGCGCCGAGAAGGACGCCCACGAGCAGGGCGAGGAGGACGAGGGCGACGGCGAGGCTGACGGTCATGCCCAGCAGTGTGGCACGTCACCCGGACACCGCACGGCAGGGCCGCCGCCGGCCACCGCGCGCCCGGCGGTCAGCGGCGGATCGTGGTCCGGCGCACGGCCAGCAGCACGACCACCGCGAAGACCACCGCCCAGACCCCCGTGTTGAGCGCCAGCGCCCACAGGGGGTCGGACTCCACGGGCGGTCCGCTCGTGGCGACGACGTCCCCCTCCACCAGCGGATACCGGGCCAGTCCGGCCAGGCCGTAGAGCGGGGTGAACCGGGCGATGTCGAGCATGACCCCGGTGAGCGGGACGAAGAGGTTGCCGAAGAAGCTGAGCACCACCAGCAGCCCCGACGCGGCGCTGACCGCGGACTCGGAGCGGAAGAGCAGCCCGGCGGCCAGGCCGTACAGGGCGAACACGGAGGAGCCGGCCACCACGATCGCCCCCGTGGCGGGCCAGCGCCAGCCGCCCAGCTCGGCGCCGGTCAGGGCGCCCACGGCGTACACGGCCAGCACCGGCAGCACGGCCACGGACAGGGCCACCGCCACCTTGGCCAGCACGTAGCCGTGCCGCGGCGCGGGCGTCAGCCCGATCTGGCGCCCCCAGCCGCGGGCCTGCTCCACCGCGGCGGAGCCGGCGATCGAGGTGGTGGCGGTGACCGCACCGTACACCGCCATGGAGATCATGTTGTACCCGCCGGCGTTGCCGTGCCCCACGGGCAGGTCCGCGAAGTCCTGCAGCGCCGTGAACATCAGGTACAGCACCGGGGGCAGGACCACGGCGAAGAACGAGGTGGGGACCATCCGCACGGTGCGGCGCAGGTCGTGGGCGGCGTAGCCGAGGCTCATGGCGGGGACCTTCCGGAGGGTGGGCGGGGCCGGGGTGCGGGGCGGGCGCTCAGTCGGCGACGAGGCCCAGGAAGGCCTCCTCGAGGCCCGCGTGGCTGATCTCGAGGTCGCTCGCCGCGGGGTCCGCCAGCAGGCGGCGGGCGATGGCGTCCGTGTCGGGGCCGGTCAGCCGCCGGCGCGCGCCCACGGCGGGCAGCGGCGTGGCGCCGGGCACGTCGACGGGCCCGGACCCGGACCAGCGGAAGCTGACCACCCGGGTGCCGGCGAGGGACTGGACCTCCGCGGTGGGGGCGTCGGCGACGATCCGCCCGCCCTTCATCACCACCGTCCGGGCGGCGAACTCCTCCGCCTCGTCGAGGTAGTGGGTGGCGAAGACCACCGTGCGGCCGCGGTCGGCCTCCTGGTGCATCGCGGTCCAGAACTCCCGGCGGGCGTTGACGTCCATCCCGGCGGTCGGCTCGTCGAGCAGCAGCAGCTCCGGCTCCGGCAGCAGCGCCAGGGCGAAGCGCAGCCGCTGCTGCTGGCCCCCGGAGCACTTGGAGACCTTCCGGCCCGCGAAGTCCGCGGCGCCGGCCCGTGCCAGCGCCTGGTCCACGGGCAGGTGCTGCCGGTGCAGGGTGGCGACCATCGCGACGGTCTCGCGCACGGAGAGGTCGTCCAGCAGCCCGCCCGTCTGCAGCACGGCGCCGATCCGTCCGGCCCGCACGCTGCGGCGGGGCGCGGCGCCGAGGGTGCGCACGGTGCCGTCGTCGGGGTCGGTGAAGCCGAGCACCATGTCCAGCAGCGTGGTCTTACCGGCCCCGTTGGGGCCCAGCAGCGCGACGACCTCGCCGCGGCCGATGCGCAGGTCCACGCCGTCGACGGCCTGCACCCGGCGGCTGCCGTGCCCGAAGTGCTTGCGGGCGCCGACGACCTCGATCGCGGGCACGGCGCCGTCGTCGGTCGGCGCGGGCCCGGTGGTGGTGTGCATGCTCCTACTCTGGCGCATGCGTCCCGCCGGGGCACGGACCGGCCGCCGGGCGATGTCCTGTGGGGCGCCCACGCGCGCACCGCACGGGGCCGCCCGGTAGGATGGTCTCCCGTGGCTCTTACTATCGGAATCGTCGGACTGCCCAACGTCGGCAAGTCCACCCTGTTCAACGCGCTGACCCGCAACACCGTCCTGGCGGCGAACTACCCGTTCGCCACGATCGAGCCGAACATCGGCGTGGTCAACCTGCCGGACCCCCGCCTGGACCGGCTCGCGGAGATCCACGGGTCCGAGCGGATCCTGCCCGCCACCGTGTCCTTCGTGGACATCGCCGGCATCGTCAAGGGCGCGTCCGAGGGGGAGGGGCTGGGCAACCAGTTCCTCGCCAACATCCGCGAGGCCCACGCCATCGCCCAGGTGGTCCGCGCCTTCGACGACCCGGACGTCATCCACGTCGACGGCGAGGTCGACCCGGCCTCCGACATGGAGACCATCAACACCGAGCTGATCCTCGCCGATCTGCAGACCCTCGAGAACGCGATCCCGCGCCTGGAGAAGCAGGTCAAGATCAAGAAGGCCGACCCGGCCAAGCTCGCCGCGATGCAGCAGGCGCAGACGGTCCTCGAGCGCGGGGACACCATCTTCGGGGCGGCCGAGCGGGAGAAGCTGGAGCTCGACCAGCTGCGCGACCTGAGCCTGCTCACCGCCAAGCCGTTCATCTACGTCTTCAACGCCGACGACGGGGTGCTCGGCGACGCGGCGAAGCAGCAGCAGCTGCGCGACCTCGTGGCGCCCGCCGACGCCGTGTTCCTCGACGCGAAGCTCGAGGCCGAGCTCGTGGAGCTCGACGAGGAGGAGGCGAAGGAGATGCTGGAGATGTCCGGCCAGGACGAGGCCGGGCTCGACAAGCTGGCCCGCACCGGCTTCTCCACCCTGGGGCTGCAGACCTACCTCACCGCCGGGCCCAAGGAGTCCCGCGCCTGGACGATCCCCGTGGGCGCCACCGCCCCGCAGGCCGCCGGCGTCATCCACACCGACTTCGAGCGCGGCTTCATCAAGGCCGAGATCGTCTCCTTCGAGGACCTCGACGCCGCCGGGTCCATGGCCGACGCCAAGGCCGCCGGCAAGGTGCGGATCGAGGGCAAGGACTACGTCATGCGCGACGGCGACGTGGTGGAGTTCCGCTTCAACGTGTGAGCCGCTCGCCGGCGCGGGTCACTCGGGCCCGGGGCGCCGGCGCTGCTGCTTGGTCTCGGAGCGCCGGCGCTTGCCCTCGAGCCGGCGCCGCCGCGAGCCGTGCGTGGGCCGGGTGGGCCGCCGCACGAGAGCCGGCACCAGGGCCTCGCGGAGCATCGCGGCCAGGCGGTCTCTCGCCGCGGTCCGGTTGCGCCGCTGCGACCGGTGCTCCGCGGCGCTGATGGTGAGCACGGTGCCCGAGAGCCGTGCGGAGAGCCGGTCGAGGACGAGCGCGCGCTGGGCGTCGCTCAGCGCGGTCGTGGTGCCCAGGTCCAGGGAGAGCTGGACCCGCGAGTCGGTCGTGTTCACGCCCTGGCCGCCGGGCCCGGAGGCGTGGGAGAACTGCTCGACCAGCTCACCCGCCGGCACCCTGAGGCCGCGGGGCACACCGGGGCCCGGGGGCACGTGCAGATCCTCCACCCGACGATTCTCTCGCACCTCCGACGTGCTCGCCGCCCTCCGGACGCACCGGACGTCGCCGGAGCCCGATCCGGGCCGCACCCGACGGGCGCAGCGCGCTCATTCCCGTCGCCCGGCGTCCGTGGCGCGGTCGACGGTCCCGACCGCCGGCCGTGCGCTCCCGATGTGCATGTCCGTCCGGAAGCGCGTACACTCGACGAGTCGCCGCGGGGTGGAGCAGTTCGGTAGCTCGCTGGGCTCATAACCCAGAGGTCGCAAGTTCAAATCTTGCCCCCGCAACCAGAGGAAGGCCCCGGACCACATCGGTCCGGGGCCTTCGTGCTGTCCCGGCCCGGCGGTGCCGCTCGCGGGGTGCCGATCGACGGGTGCGGGCCGGAGCCCCGGCCCGGGCGTCCGCGGTCCTGGCTATCCTCGGGGCATGACCGTCCTACGCCTCGACCCCGCCGAGGCCCGGCGCATCGCCGTGCGCGCGCAGCTGCTGGACGCACCGCGGCCGGCCGACCTGCTCGCCGTGGTCCGCGGGCTCTCACTCCTGCAGATCGACCCGATCGCCGCCGTGGCGCCCAGCGCCGACCTCATCCTGTGGAGCCGGCTGGGCCGCGCCTACCGGCCGGCGCAGCTGCAGCAGGCCCTGGAGCGGGACCGCACGCTCTTCGAGCACAACGCCATGGTCCGCCCGATGGAGGACCTGGCGCTGCACCTGCCGGCCATGGCGGCCTGGCCCGCGCGCGAGGCGCCGCGGGAGTGGCTGCGCACCAACGACCGGTTCCGCCGCGACGTGCTGCAGCGGCTGGGCGCGGCGGGACCGCTGCTCTCCCGCGAGATCCCGGACACCAGTGCGGTGCCGTGGCGGTCCACCGGCTGGACCGACAGCCGCAACGTCACCCAGATGCTGGAGTTCCTCATGCTGCGCGGCGAGGTGGCCGTGGCCGGCCGCCGGGGCCGGCAGCGGCTGTGGGACCTCGCCGAGCGCGTCTACCCGGCCGGCACCCCGGTGCTGTCCCCGGAGGAGGCCCGGCGGCGGCGCACCGCCCGGCGGCTGCGCTCGTTGGGCATCGTGCGGGCCGGCGCGCCCGGCACGCCCGCGGAGCCGCTGGCCCTCGGGGAGGTCGGGGTCGAGGCGGTCGTCGAGGGCGTCCCGGGCACGTGGCGGGTGGACCCGGAGGCGCTGGGACGGCCGTTCGCGGGACGCACGGTGCTCCTGTCGCCCTTCGACCGGCTGGTGCACGACCGGACCCGGATCAAGGACCTGTTCGGCTTCGAGTACACCCTGGAGATGTACAAGCCACGCGCCGCACGGCGGTGGGGGTACTTCGCCCTGCCCGTCCTGCACGGCGACCGGCTGATCGGGAAGGTCGACGCCGCGGCCGACCGCGGCAGCGGCACGTTCACCGTCTCCGCGGTGCACGAGGACGTCCCCTTTTCCCCGTCCACGGCCGAGGCCGTGGACGAGCAGCTCGAGGACCTCGCGGCCTGGCTCGGGCTCCGGGTCTCCCGGGGCGGGTGAGGCTCAGGCGGCGGCCTGCTCCGCGCCGCCGTGCCGGTCCCCGGGGTGCTCGCCGCCCGGCACGATCCGCAGATCGGTCAGGTCGGCGCCGTCGAGCAGCGGCAGGATGACGGTGGCCAGCAGGGCCAGCGCCGCGCCGTAGGCCCCGGCGCAGCTCTCCGACTCGACGTCCATCCGCACCGAGAGCCCCTGCGCCCCGCTGCTGCGGGCCGCGCAGCGGGCCACCGCTCCGGCCCGGCCGAGCGCCTCGACCGTGCCGGCGTCGACCCGCCTCTCCGTCCGGACCGTGGCCTCCGCGATCCACCGGGTCCCCGGTCCCGTGGCCTCTGGGCGTGCTCCCGCCTGCGCGACGTCGTCCATCGTTGCCTCCCCCTGGCTCGTCCCCGTGCCCCGGCTCCGCCCCCGAACCCGTGGTCACGACCTTGCATGATGGTGCTGCGACCGGCCCCGGCCGCTCCTCCATGGTCGGGGCCGGGCGGGGCGCCCCGCCAGCATCCGTTCCCGCCGGTGCGCTTTCCGGACCACCGGTGCCCGTTCAGGCGCGCAGCGTCGCCGCCGGGTTGCACCCGTGGCGCTCGCGGTAGGCGGCGGCGAAGCGCCCCCGGTGCACGAAGCCCCACCGGGCCATCACCGTCTCCACGGTGGTGCCGGTGCCGGGATCGGCGTCGAGCAGCGCACGGTGCGCCGCGTCCAGGCGGGCGTCCCGCAGCCGGTGCGTCGGCGTGGTGCCCAGCTCCCGCCGGAACGCCGCCTGCAGGCCCCGGGGGCTCATCCGGGCCGCGGCCGCGATCTCGGCCAGGCCGATGTCCTCGTCCAGGTGCGCCTCGATGTAGGCCAGCGCCCGCCGCACGGCGGAGGGTGCGGCCGCGGGGCCGCCGGTGCGCTCCCGGGAACGCTCCAGGAAGGAGCCCGGGAAGGTCTGCAGCAGCGCCGTGACCAGGCACCGCACGGCCTCGGCGCGCACGAGCGGCGCCCGCATGAGCTCCTCGTGCGGCAGGACGTCACGCCCCAGGTGCCGCACGGTGGCGGTCCAGTACCGGGCCATGGCCGGGTCCACGGGCCGGTCCCCGGTGAACTCCAGCCGGAAGTCCTCGTCGGCCAGCAGCCGCCGGGCATGGGCCTGCACCGCCGCCGGCTGCAGGGAGACCGTCATGAGGTCGAGCTCCGCCCACCGGCTGGAGAACGGGCGGCGCGGGAACAGGAACGGTCCCCGGTGGGCGAAGCGGTCGCCGCGGCCGGTCGCCGTCAGGTGCCCGCTCAGCACGTGGCCGACGCGCAGCACGCCGGTGCCGTCCGTGCTGCCGGCGGCGGAGGAGCCCCCCCAGGCGCAACCGCTCGTGCCGCACGGGTCCCGTGCCGGCCGAGGAGAGCTCCATCCGGAAGGGCTCCTCGGGGCTGCGGCGCACCTCCCGCACGGCGAAGACCCGGTCGAGCACGGCGACGCCCTCGGCGGGGTCCCGGGTGGCGAACGCGGCCCGGTGCATGTGCTGGTCCATGCTGGGCACGCTACGCGGCCCGGCCGGCGGAACAGCCGACTGTGACGGCGCGTTGAGCCACCGGTGCCGGAACGACGCGACCGAGCCGAACCGGACGCACGGTCCCCCGGTCCGCACGGCTAGGGCCGGGGCTCACCGGTGTCCGGTGCGTCGTCCAGTGCGGAGTCGAGGTACTCCTCGACGTCCACGAGCACGGCGGGCCCGGCCTGGGCGACCTGCAGGGCCACGGCCAGGCTCGTCACGTCGTCGTCGTCGAGGGGCTGGTCGGGCAGGTCCACGGCGTAGCGTGCCTCGCCGTCGACCATCACGGGCGTGATGTGGGCGGCCCCGGCCGCGAGGTCGACCACGGTCGCGGGGGCGACCACATCGAGAGCGTCAGCACCGAGAGTGTCGGCACCGAGAGCGTCGGCATCCGGGGCGTCGGCATCCGGGGCGTCGGCGCCGGGGGCGTCCGCGTCGTCGGGGGGAGCAGGGCAGGTCATGGTGTCCGTCCTTCGTCGGGTGCTGTCAGGCTACGCGCTCCGCCGGCCGCAGGGGTGGAGCGGGCGCCGTGGCGCGTGCGGCCCGTCGGGGCGCCGGTCCGTCGGGGCGGAGCGGGCGCCGTGGCGCGTACGGCCCGGCGCCGCTCCGCCGGGACGGGGGCTCAGCCCAGGGCGCGCTTGATGTCCGTGCGCTCCTTCTCCAGCCTGCGCACCCGGTGGCTCAGCCGGAAGAGGCGCACGGAGCCGACGAGCCCCATGACGAGGGCGCCGGCCACCGCCGCGAAGAGCATCGCGATGCCGAGGGGGAGGACGAACTCCCAGCCGAGGAAGCGGAAGTCCGTGGGGACGTTGTTCTGCAGGATGAAGACCAGCAGCAGGACGAGGATGAGCAGTCCGAGCAGCAGGGCCGTCCACATGGCCCCCGAGACGCCGCGCTTCTGGTGCTCGTCCAGGGCGGGGTCGGTGCGCACCGGAGGCGGGGCCGGCGACGGGTCGGCCGGCCGCCGGTCCTCGGGCGGCAGGCCGGGGCGGGGTGCGTCGGGGGACTCGGGGGTGCGTGCCATGACGGTTCTCTCCCTGCTGGTGCGGACGCTCGCGGAGACGCTGGTGCGTCCACCGTAGCCCGCTGCGGGGCGCTGCTGAAGAGCCGTGCCGGCTCAGCCCGGCGCGGCGGCCGTGCGCAGGAAGCGGAGCGTCTCGGCGGTGACCCGTTCGAGCGTCTCCTCCTGCCCCAGCGCCGCCGACCGGGCCGTCCTGAGGCCGTGGTCGGCGCCCTCGACCGGGAGCACCTCGACCGCCGGCGCCCCGTGCGCGACGGCCCGCAGCTCGGCCGCGGAGCCGAAGGGGTCCCGCGTGCCCTGCACCGCGAGCACCGGCACGCGCGGGGTCAGCAGCTCCTCGGACCGGGACCGCTCCGGCCGTCCCGGCGGGTGCAGCGGGAAGGCCAGGCACAGCACGGCCGCGGCCCCCACCGCCCCGGCCGTGCGGCACGCCACGCGGGCCCCGGCGCTGCGGCCGCCGACGACCAGGGGCGTCGCGCCGGCCAGCTCCGCGACCGCCGGGGCAGCGGCCAGCCAGGCGGCGTCCAGGGCGGCCGGGCGGGGCGCGATCCGCTTGCCGGCCACCACCCAGGGCTGCTCGTGCCGGACCACGGTCACGCCGTGCCGGGGAAGCCCGGCGGCGAGCGCGGCGAGGTCGCGGGAGCCGGCCCCGCCGCCCGCGCCGTGCCCGAGCCACAGCACCGCCCAGGGGGAGCCGGCGGGGGAGGAGGCCCGGGAGACCAGGAGGCGTCCCGGGCCGGTCTCGGTGGGCACGGTGATCTCGTCCGGTGACGGCATGGTCCCCACGGTAGCGGGACGGCCTAGCATGGCGGGATGGCACCAGCACGGACACCGGGCGGAACCCGGCCGAGCCGGGCGGACCTGGAGGCGGCGCGGGGCGCGACCCTGCCGGACCTGCTCGGTCCCGGGCTGCGGCTGCTGATCTGCGGGATCAACCCCAGCCTGTGGGCCGCGGCCACCCAGGCGCACTTCGCCCGCCCGGGCAACCGGTTCTGGCCGGCGCTGCACGACGCCGGTCTCACCGGCCACCTCGTGGACTGCTCCGCAGGGATGAGCGACGCCGACCGCGAGCACGTCGTGGGCCGCGGCCTGGGCATCACCAACCTCGTGCGCCGGGCCACCGCCCGGGCGGACGAGCTGGACCCCGCCGAGTTCGTGACCGGCTTGGAGCGGCTGGCCGGCCTCGTCGCCGAGCGGCGCCCCGCCGTCGTCGCGGTCGCCGGGGTCACGGCCTACCGGCACGCGTTCGCGGAGCCGCGGGCCGCGCTCGGGCGCCAGGAGCGGGAGCTGGCCGGGGCGCAGCTGTGGGTGCTGCCCAGCCCCAGCGGGCTCAACGCCCACGCCTCCCGGGCGGGCCTGGCCGCGGCCTTCGCCGAGGCGGGGCGCGCCGCCGGGGTGCTGCCGCCGGACCCCGGGTCCCCGCTCGGCGCCGGCCGCGCCCGGCCGCCCCGGCCCTGAGCGCGTGGGCCCCGGCCCCGGCGGAGCCGGAAGCTGCCGGGTCCGGCCGATCCCGGCGGACTCGGACGAACAGCAGCGGGCTCAGACGAACAGCAGCAGGCTCACGGCCATGACCACCATCCCGGCCACGAGCCCGTAGACCGACAGGTGGTGCTCGCCGTACTCCTGGGCCGTGGGCAGCAGCTTGTCCAGGGAGATGAAGACCATGATCCCCGCCACGCCCGCGAACACCACGCCGAAGACGGTGTCGCTCATGAACGGGAGCAGGACCAGGTACCCGAGCACCCCGCCCAGGGGCTCGGCCAGCCCGGACAGGAACGAGTAGCGGAACGCCTTGCGCCGGTCGCCCGTGGCGGAGTGGATGGGCACGGCCACCGAGATGCCCTCCGGGATGTTGTGCAGGGCGATGGCGACGACCACCGGGATCGCCACGGACGGCTCCTGCATCGCCGCCACGAAGGTCGCGAAGCCCTCCGGAAAGTTGTGGATCGCGATCGCCACCGCCGTCATGGTGCCCATGCGCATCAGCCGGCGCTGCCGGCCGTCGTCGTCGTGGGGGTACTCGTGCGGGTTCACCCGGCTGGGCACGAGCCGGTCGATCACGGCGATCAGCGCGATGCCCCCGAAGAACCCGCCCGCCGTGGCCCACGCCCCCGCGCGCTCCCCGAGCTCCGCCACGAGGGCCACCTGGGCCTTGACGAAGATCTCGACCAGGGACACGTAGATCATCACCCCGGCGGAGAAGCCGAGGCTGACCGCGAGGAACTTGGCGTCGGTGCGCCTGGTGACCAGGGCCAGGAAGGCCCCCACCCCCGTGGCCAGCCCCGCGAACAGGGTCAGGCCGAAGGCGAACAGCAGCTCGTGCACGGGCGGGTGTTCTCCGTTCCGACCGGGGGATGGGCGCTCGCAGTCTAGCGAACACGGGCGGGGCGGGCGGCGGCCCCCGTGGGCGAAGATGGTCGGGTGACCTGCGAGGAGGGCGGACCCATGACCGACGACGACGCGGCACGGCTCCGGGCCGGGCTCGCGGAGCGCTACCTGGCCGCGTGGGAGCTGGTCCCGGACGGGCGGTCCCGCGACGACGACGGCGCCCTGGCGCTGCCGGTGCGCACCCGTGCGGGGGAACCGGCGCTGCTGCGCCTGGGCCCGCCGGGCGCCCGGGGCGAGCACGAGCACCTGGCGCTGCGCCTGTGGGGCGGGCGCGGCGCCGTGCGGCTGCTCCGGGCGGAGCCCGCGGACCGGGCGCTGCTGCTCGAGCGCACCGGCGGGCGGGACCTGCGGGCCCTGCCGGACCTGGAGGCCTGCCGCGTGCTGGGCGAGCTGACCCGCAGCCTGGCCCGCCCGCCCCGGCCCCCGTTCCCGGCCCTGTCGGCGGCGGCCCGGGCATGGCGGGAGGGCCTGGACGGGGCCGCCGAGCTGGACGCCCGGTTCCCGCGGCGCTTCCGGCGGCAGGCGGTCGCGAGCCTGGACCGGCTGCTGCGCGAGGAGCTGGACGCCGCCCTCGTGCACCAGGACCTGCACCCGGGGGCCGTGCGCGCCGCGCGGCGCGCCCCGTGGCTGGCCACCGGGGCGGACCCGGTGCTCGGCACCGTGGAGTTCGCCCTGGTCGCCGGCCTGTGGCCCCGCACCGAGGCGGCCGGCCACGGCGGGGCCCTGGCCGCGGCGCTCGAGGACCGGATCGAGGCCCTGTCCCTCGCGGCCGGCGCCGACGCCGAGCGCCTGCGGGCCTGGGCGCTCGTGCGGTTCACCCTCGCCGCCCGGGAGGAGGCGGTCCGGCCCACCGGCCTCCCGCACCGGGCGATCAGCAGACTGGTGCAGCTGTGCAAGGCCGTGCAGAAGGGCGGCTGACGCCCCGGCCGCGCTCCCGGATGTGATCCAGCTCACGGGTTAGACTCCAGCTCGTTTCCGAGCACGCCCTGCTCGATCCCACCACCCCCTGGAGACACCGTGAAACGTCGTCCGTCCACCGTCCTGGCCGGCCTGCTGTCCGCCACCGCGGTCGGCGCCGCCCCGGTCGCCGTCGGCCTCGCCGCCGCGGCACCGGCCGCCGCCGCGGCCCCCGCCGTGACCCTCGTCGGCAGCCTGCAGGACGAGCTCGGCTGCTCGTCCGACTGGCAGCCGTCCTGCGCCGAGACCGTCCTCGCCCCGATCGGCGGGGACACCTACGAGGGGACCTTCGAGGTCCCCGCCGGCACCTGGGAGTACAAGGTCGCCCTCGGCGGCGGGTGGGACGAGTCCCATCCCGCCGAGAACCTGCCGCTCGTGCTCGAGGGCCCCGCCACCGTGGTGTTCAGCTTCGACGACGCCACCGACACGGTCTCCGTGCGCCCGGCCGCGGTGGGCGGCGAGGAGGTCACCGAGCAGGACCGGGCGCTGGCCGGCGACAGCCTGCGCGCCCCCGTCACCTCCGAGCAGTTCTACTTCGTGATGGCCGACCGCTTCGCCAACGGCGACCCGTCCAACGACACCGGCGGGCTCGAGGGCGACCGGCTCGAGCACGGCTTCGACCCCACGGACAAGGCGTTCTACCACGGCGGAGACCTGCAGGGCATCCAGGAGAGGCTGGACTACATCGAGGGCCTGGGCACCACCGCCATCTGGCTGACCCCGTCCTTCAAGAACCGCCCGGTGCAGGGCGAGGAGGGCGCGGAGAGCGCCGGCTACCACGGCTACTGGATCACCGACTTCACCCGGATCGACCCGCACCTGGGCAGCAACGAGGACATGCGGGAGCTCGTCGACGCCGCCCACGCCCGCGGGATGAAGGTCTACTTCGACATCATCACCAACCACACCGCGGACGTCATCGACTACGCGGAGGGCACCACCGACTACGTCACCAAGGCCGAGGAGCCCTACCGCGACGCCGCCGGGGAGCCCTTCGACGACGCCCGCTACGCGGGCTCGCCGGAGTTCCCCGCGACCGACCCCGCCACGTCGTTCCCCTACACCCCCATCTTCCGCGCCCCGGAGGACGCCGGCGTCAAGGTCCCCGCGTGGCTCAACGACCCGAACCTCTACCACAACCGCGGGGACTCCACCTGGTCCGGGGAGTCCGTCACCTACGGCGACTTCGTGGGCCTGGACGACCTGTTCACCGAGCGCCGCGAGGTGGTCGACGGGATGGTGGAGATCTACTCCGCCTGGGCGGAGATGGGCATCGACGGCTTCCGCATCGACACCGTCAAGCACGTCAACCTCGAGTTCTGGCAGGAGTTCAGCCCCCGGGTGCTCGAGGCGGCCCGGACGCACAACGAGGACTTCTTCATGTTCGGCGAGGTCTACGACGCCGACCCGGCGTACCTGTCCTCCTTCACCACGGACGGCCGGCTGCAGGCGGTGATCGACTTCGGCTTCCAGGCCCGCTCCCTCGAGTTCGCCAAGGGCGGGGCGACCACGTCCCTGCGGGAGTTCTACGCCGCCGACGACCACTACACCGACACCGACTCGAACGCCTACCAGCTGCCCACGTTCACCGGCAACCACGACATGGGCCGCGCCTCCTGGCTGCTGTTCGACGCCGGCTTCCGCGACGAGGAGCTGCAGCGGCGCGTGGAGCTGTCCAACGAGCTGATGTTCCTGACCCGCGGCCAGCCGGTGGTCTACTACGGCGACGAGCAGGGCTTCATCGGCTCCGGCGGGGACCAGCTGGCCCGCCAGGACATGTTCGCCACGCAGGTCCCGCAGTACCTGCAGGAACCCATGATCGCGGCCGAGCCCGGCGCGGCCGACCGCTACGGCACCGACCACCCGCTCTACGAGCAGATCGCCGAGCTCTCCGCGCTGCGGGCGGCCCACCCGGCGCTCGCCGACGGCGCGCAGCTGCACCGGTACTCCTCCGACCGGGACGGGGTCTACGCGTTCAGCCGGATCGACGCGGACGAGCGGCGCGAGTACGTGGTGGTCACCAACAACTCCGAGCAGGCCCGGACCGTGGCCGTTCCGACGTCCTCCGGAAACACCCAGTTCACCTCCCTCTACGGGACGGACGGGAAGGACAAGCGCAAGTCCGGCAAGGACGCCCGGCTCGACGTCGAGGTCGCCCCGCTGTCGACGGTCGTGTACCGGGCCGGGCGTGCTCTGGCCCCGGAGCAGGAGGCCCCGCAGGTGCGGCTGCAGGCCCCCGACCTCGGGGCCGACGGCCGGACCGAGCTGCGGGCGGACGTCCCCGGCCGCGGCTTCGCCCAGGTCGGCTTCGCCGTGCGCCCGGCCGGGACGCAGGAGTGGACGGCGCTGGGCACTGACGACAACGCCCCGTACCGCGTCTTCCCCGACGCCGCGGACGTGGCCGACGGCACCCTGCTCGAGTACCGGGCCGTGCTGAAGGACTCCTCCGGCAACCTCTCCGCCTCCTCGGCCTGGGCCGTGGCCGGCGCGGGCGGCGCCCCCGCGGACGGCGGGGGCGCCGGCCCGGTGGTGGGCGAGGTGCAGCAGCCGGAGGCGGTCTCCGTGCCCGGCACGCACAACACCGAGATGGGTTGCGCCGCCGACTGGGCCCCCGCCTGCGAGCAGGCGCAGTTGCGCCTCGACCCCCGGGACGGGATCTGGAAGGGCACCGCCGACCTCCCGGCCGGGGGACACTCCTACAAGGTCGCGATCGACCGCGCCTGGGACGAGAACTACGGCGCCGGCGGCGCGCTCGCCGGCGCCAACATCGGCTACGAGGCCCCGGGCGGACCGGTGACGTTCTACTACGACCCGGCCACGCACTGGGCGACCACCGACGCCGACGGGCCCCTGCTCACGGCCTCCGGCACGTTCCAGGACGAGCTCGGCTGCGCCGCCGACCGCACCCCCGACTGCCTGCGCCCCTGGCTGCAGGACCCGGACGGGGACGGCACCTACGCGTGGTCCACGACCCTGATCCCGGCGGGGGAGTACACCTTCCGTGTGGTGGAGGACCTCGGCGCCGGCGCGGCGTACGGGCAGGACGGGGCCGTGGGCGGCGCCGAGGTGAGCCTGTCCGTCCCTGAGGACGGGATGGTGGCCACCATCGAGTACGACGCCGGCACCCACGAGATCCGCACCCGCACCGGAGCGGCCGAGCAGCCCGCCGCCGGCCCGGACCTGGGCACGGCCCGGGCCGCGTGGGTCGGGGCGGACCTGCTGGCGGTCCCGGCGGGCACGGTCCCGGCCGGCACGGACCCGGCCCTGCTCGACTGGTCCCTCACCTGGGGCCCGGACGGCGCCCTGGCCCTCGACGCCGAGACCGTCACCGGCGGCCGCAGCGTGCCGGTCACCGTGGCGGAGCTGCCGGCCGGCGTCCTCGCCGAACGCCCCGAGCTGGCGGGCGGGTTCGCCCTGCAGGTGGACCGGCGCACCGCCCGGCAGGCCGGGGAGGTCCTGGCGGGCCAGGCCGTGGTCTCCGCCACCGACGGCACGGGCCGGATCGTGGCCGCCACCGGCGTCACCGACGCCCGGTAGCGCCGCACCCGCCCCGGCAGCGGGCGCACGGAGAGGCCCCCGGAACCGGAGTTCCGGGGGCCTCTCCGTGCGCCGGGGCCGGCGGGCGCTCAGCCCTTCACACCACCGGCCAGCAGCCCGCGGACGAAGTAGCGCTGCAGGGCCAGGAACACGATCATCGGCACGACCATGGACACGAAGGCCCCGGCGGAGAGCAGGTGCCACTCCGAGCCGCGCGTGCCGGCGAGCTCCCCGAGGCGCACCGTCAGGGGCGCCACGTTGAGGTTGGAGCCGAAGGTCAGCCCCACGAGCAGGTCGTTCCACACCCACAGGAACTGGAAGATCGCGAAGGACGCGATCGCCGGGACCAGCAGGGGCAGCAGCACCCGGAAGAAGATGGTCACGTGCCCGGCGCCGTCCATCCGCGCGGCCTCGATGAGGGTGCGGGGGATGTCCATCATGAAGTTGTGCAGCAGGAAGATCGCCAGCGGCAGGGCGAAGATCGTGTGCGAGAGCCAGACCGCCCAGAAGGACCCGGCCAGGCCCCACTGGTTGTACTGGGTCAGCAGCGGGATCAGGGTGATCTGGATCGGCACGATCTGCAGCGCGAACACGGACACGAACAGCCAGGACCGGCCGCGGAAGTCGATCCACGCGAACGCGTAGGCGGCCAGCAGGGCCAGCGTGATCGGGATGACCACCGCGGGCACCGTGATCACCACGGAGTTGACGAAGAACGCCGCGAAGCTCGAGGTCGCGGAGCCCGTGATGACCTCCTCGTAGTTGGCCAGGGTCACGGACGGGTCCGCGAAGAACGTCCACCAGCCGGAGCGGCGGATGTCCAGCTCCGGGCGGAAGGAGGTGATCAGCAGGCCCAGCGTGGGGGTCGTCCACAGCACCGCGATGACGACCGCGGCGAGGGAGGCCCACGGCGAGCTGAGCTTCGTCCTCGCCCGAGCGGCCCGCTCCCCGAGGTTCCGGCGCCGCGCCGGGACCACGGTGGTCCCGGCGGGACCGCCGCGCTCCGGGCGGTCGTCCTCGACGAGGTCGTCGGGCGAGGCGGGCGGGATGTTGGCGGCGGTGGTCATCGCTGCTCCTCGGAAAGCTTCATCTGCCGGATGTTGTAGAGCACGATCGGGACGACCAGCACGAACAGCGCCACGGCCAGCGCCGCGCCGATGCCCGGCTGCCCCAGCGGGAAGCTCTGCGTGTAGAACTCGTTGGCCACGATCGAGGTGCCGAAGTTGCCGCCGGTCATCGTGCGGACGATGTCGAAGACCTTCAGGGTCCCCATCGCGATCGTGGTGATGACCACGACGATGGCCGGGCGGATCGAGGGCACGGTGACGGAGGCGAACATGCGCCAGGCCCCGGCGCCGTCGAGCCGCGCGGCCTCCATGATGTCGTCCGGGATGGCCTTGATGGCCGCCGAGAGCACGGTCATCGCGAAGCCGGTCTGGATCCAGATCATCACGGCGATCAGGAAGAAGGTGTTCCAGGGCGGGTCCAGCAGGAACTGCTGGGGCGGCACGCCCAGCCACACCAGCAGCTGGTTGAGCAGGCCCGTCTGCCGGACGCCGGGCTGGTCCGGCTTGAACTCGTAGACGAACTTCCAGATGATCGACGCGCCCACCAGCGAGATCGCCATGGGCAGGAAGATCAGCGTCTTGGCCAGCTTCTCGAACCGGGTCCGGTCCACGAGCACCGCGTACACCAGTCCCACGGCCGTGGCCACGGTGGGCACGAGCAGCACCCACAGGGCGGTGTTGAACAGGACGGTCTGGAACCCGTCCTCGGTCAGGATGGTGCGGTAGTTGTCCAGCCCCACCCAGGTCTGCCGGTCCCGGGCCTGGAAGGAGCCGAGCACGGTGCGGGCGGCCGGGTACAGCAGCCCGAAGACCAGCAGGGCCACGGCCGGGCCCAGGAAGCCCACCAGCGGCACCCAGCGGGGGAGGGAGGGCCGGTCGACGAGCCACAGCACGGCGGCCGTGACCCCGACGAACAGCAGGATCGCCACGCACATGACGAGCAGTTTCTCCGCCGTCGTGTCGGCGTTCAGCAAAAGGTCCACGAAGAGCTCCTCAGGGCTCGGTTCCGGCGGCCGTCGTCGGCGCCGCGGGTCCGTCCGGTGCGTCACGGACGGCCTGCGGTCACTCGGACGGCCAGCTCTTCTCGATGTCGGCCAGGACGGCCTCGCTGTCCTTGCCGAGGGAGATCCAGTCGGTCATGCCGTTCCAGAAGGACCCGGCGCCGACCGCCGCGGGCATGAGGTCCGAGCCGTCGAAGCGGAACACCGCGTTCTCGTCGGTCAGCTGCTCGTAGGCCAGCCTGTCGATCGGGGACTTCAGGTTCTCCGGGTCCAGGCCGGAGTTGGCGGAGATCCAGCCGAACTCGGTGGCCTGGGCCTTGGCGTTGGACCACTCCGGGCTGGTCAGGTAGGCCTGGAAGGCCTGGACCTCGGGCCGGTCGGCGAAGGCGACGGTGAACTCGCCGCCGCCCAGGATCGGCTTCTCGTCCTCGGACTGGCCGGGCAGGTAGAACGCGAACACGTCGCCGTCCTCGGCCACGTTGGTGCCCTCCGGCCAGTTGGCCTGGTAGAAGGACGCCTGGCGGTGCATCCAGCAGGACCCGTCGAGGATCGGCAGGCCGGCGTCGCCGAAGGCCGTGGTGGCGATGGAGCGCACGTCGCCCAGGCCGCCGTTGACCATCTTGTCGTCCTTGAGGATCGCCCCGGCCGCGTCGAGGGCCTCGACGACCTGCGGGTCGTCGAAGGGGATCTCGTGGTTGACCCACTGGTCGTAGACCTCGGGCCCGGCGGTGCGCAGCATGGTGTCCTCGAGCCAGTCGGTGGCCGGCCAGCCGGTGGCGTCGCCGGACTCGATGCCCGCGCACCACGGCTTGGCGCCGGTCCCGGCGATCGTGTCCGAGAGCTCCATGAGCTCGTCCCAGGTCTTGGGCACCTCGTACCCGGCCTCCTCGAACATGGCCGGCGAGTACCAGACGAAGGACTTGGCGTTCGCCCCGAGGGGGGTGCCGTAGAAGGTGCCGTCGACCGTGCCGTACTCCTTCCAGGAGGCGTCGTAGTACTCGTCCACGTTGGCCGCGGCGTCCTCGCCGACCGGCTGGATGACGTCCGGGTGGTCCTCGGCGATGGTCCGGATCAGGCCCGGCTGCGGGACGAACGCGACGTCGGGCGCGCTGCCGGACTGCAGGCGCACGAGCAGCTGCGCCTCGAACTCCCGGGAGCCCTCGTAGACGATGTCCGCGCCGGTGCACTCCTCGAACGGGGCGTAGGAGTCGATGTGGGACTGGTCCTCGGGCGCCACGATCGAGGTGTAGACGCTCACGCTCTTGCCGCTGAGGTCGCCGTACTTCTCGAAGGCGGAGCAGTCGACGTCGCCGCCGGCCGCGGTGGCGTCCTCGGAGCCGCTGTCGCCGCCGCAGGCGGTGAGCGTCACGGCCGCGGCCGTGGCGGCGAGCGCCAGGGTGATGCGTCGGGTGGAGGGGGATGTGGACATGGGCTGTCTCCGATTTCCCGGTCGGCCGGCGGGTGGGCCGGCCATGCGATGGTTTCGACTTCCGCACTCGGAGCCCGGGAAACCACGGGGGTTACCGCCGAGGAACATTTGTGCGAACGCGATGAAGGTACCACAACAGTGACCTGGCACACATTGAGTTCGGGAGTCGAAGACAAGGTGTTGCGAAAGAAAACGTCCGGTCGTCGCCGGCCCCGAGGTCCGGGGCCTCAGTCGGCCCGGCGGCCGAGGGCCTCGACGGTCTCCGCGGCCAGGGCGATCCCGGCGCCGCTGTAGAGGTTGAAGACCGTGCGCACCCCGTGCCCGCGCAGCTCCTGCACCTCGTCGTCGTACTGCGCCACGGCCGCCACGGCCCCCGTGAACCCGGACTCCGTGAGCTGGCGCAGGGCCACGAGGTTGGAGCCGTGGAAGGGCATCGCCAGCACCGCGATCCGCACGTGGCCGGTCGCGATCACCCGCTCCCAGAACTCCTGGTCGGTCGCGTCGGCCTCCTGGACGTCGAAGCCCTGGGCGCACAGCCGCTCGACCCGGTCGGTGGCGTTCTCGATGCCCACCACGGAGAACCCGTACTCCCCGGAGAACTCCTGGTAGGCGGCCTGGCCCACCCGTCCCATGCCCAGCACCAGCACGTCGGCGTGACCGATGTCGATGGGCCGGTCCTCCGGGTGCAGCCGGTGCTCCGGGTGCTCCGGCAGCCGCCGGGCCAGGGTGCCGATGAGGGGGGAGCCGCGCCGGTTGACCAGCGCGGAGACCACGAAGCTGGCCGCGACCGCCACCGAGAGGACCACGAGCCAGCGCTCCGTGAGCATGCCGGCGGACACCCCGATGGCCCCCACGATGAGGGCGAACTCGGAGTGGTTGGCCAGGGCCAGCCCGCCGCGCAGCGACGTCCGGCGGCGCAGCCCGAACAGCCACAGCAGCAGCACGAACAGCATCGACTGCACCGGCACGAGCACCAGCAGTAGCAGGCCCAGGAGCACCGTCATGGAGTCCGGCATGCCGTTGAACCCGATCGAGACGAAGAACGCCACCAGCAGCAGGTCCTTGAGGGTGAACAGGGTCCGGGAGAGCTCGCTCGCGTTCGCGTGCGAGGCCAGGAGCATGCCCACCAGCAGCGCCCCCAGGTCCCCCTTGATGCCCACCGCGGAGAAGGCGAAGTAGCCGGGCACCAGGGCCATGACCACTCCGAACAGCGCCTGCATCTCCCCGTGCCCGATCCGGTCCCAGACCCGGCGGAACACCCAGGCGGCGGGGACCAGCAGCACCAGCCCGAGGGCCCAGGGGCTCGGCGGGTGCTCGTTCGTGGCGGTGATGAACACGACCGCCGCGATGTCCTGCATGATGAGGATGCCGATCGCCACGCGACCGTAGAGGGACGTGGTCTCGCTGCGCTCCTCGAGCACCTTGAACACCAGCACCGTGCTGGAGAAGGACAGCGCGAAGCCCACCAGGGCGAGCGTGGGCAGGTCCGCGTCGGGCAGGGCCAGGCCGGCCAGCATGAACAGCCCCAGGAAGCCGGCGCCCAGCGCCGTGCTCAGCACCATGTGGATCCCGGCGGTGCCCCAGACCTCCTTGCGGAGCAGGAACCGGGCGTCCAGCTTGAGCCCGATGCCGAACAGCATGAGGGTCACGCCGACGTCGGCGAGCTCCTCCACGGCCTCCAGCCGCTCCACGCCCATGCCGTTGAGCACGAAGCCCGCGGCCAGGAACCCCACCAGGGGAGGCAGCCGGAGCAGGACGGCCAGGGCTCCCGCGCCGAAGGCGACGACCAGGTACACGGCGACCGTTGTCACAGCAGGCTCCCTCGCCGGGCCGGTGGGTGGGGACCCTCCCAGTCTAGGGGCGGAGCACCGCCCCGGCGGGGCCGGGGCGGGACGGGCCCCGCCGGCGCCGTCCGGTCCGCGGACCGCCTACAGTGGTCGCAGCGCCGCGGCAGCCCCACGACCGCGGCGTCCCAGCACCGCCGTGGTCGCCGCACCGCGCACAGGGGAAGGACCGGAGCATGCACGAGAGCCCGCGGCCCGCCGGCAGCACGTCCGCGCTGACGCGGTCGCAGCGGCTGGACCGGCTGCCCTACACCACCGAGCACCGGAAGCTGCTCGTCGGCTCCGGCGTCGGCTGGGCGCTGGACGCCATGGACGTCGGCCTCGTGTCGTTCGTGATGGCCGCCCTGGCCCAGCAGTGGGCGCTGAGCTCGGGGGAGCTGTCCCTGCTGGCCTCGATCGGCTTCGTCGGCATGGCGGTGGGGGCCGGCCTGGGCGGGCTGCTCGCCGACCGGATCGGCCGCCGCCAGGTGTTCGCCCTGACCCTGCTCGTCTACGGGCTGGCCACCGGCGCCTCCGCGCTCGCTGGCTCCCTCGCCGCGCTCGTCGTGCTGCGCTTCGTGGTGGGCCTGGGCCTCGGCGCGGAGCTGCCCGTGGCCTCCACCCTCGTCTCCGAGTACTCGCCCCGCCGGATCCGCGGCCGCCTGGTGGTGGTCCTCGAGTCCTTCTGGGCCGTGGGCTGGATCATGGCCGCCCTCATCGGCTACTTCGTGGTGCCGACCTCCCCGGACGGCTGGCGCTGGGCGCTGGTCGTCGGCCTGGTGCCGGCCGCCTACGCGGTGGTCGTGCGCCGGGCGCTGCCCGAGTCCGTGCGCTTCCTGGAGAGCCGCGGCCGCGCGGACGAGGCGGAGGCGGCCGTGCGCGCGTTCGAGCGCGCCCCGGCCCTGGGCCGGTCCCGGCCGGAGTCCGAGGAGCAGGCCCGGGCCGCCGAGCCCGCCGCCGCGCCGGCGAGCGGGACGGGCGGCCTCTGGTCGGCCGGGCTGCGGCGGCGCACCGGGGCGCTGTGGACCGTGTGGTTCTGCGTCAACTTCGCCTACTACGGGGCGTTCACCTGGCTGCCCACGCTGCTCCTCCAGCAGGGCTTCACCCTGACCACGTCCTTCGGCTACGTCCTGGTCATCACGCTCGCCCAGCTGCCCGGCTACGCGGCGGCCGCCTGGCTGATCGAGGTCTGGGGCCGGCGGATCACCCTGGCGGCCTTCCTCGGGGGCTCCGCGGTGAGCGCGGTGCTGTTCGGCATCGTCTCGGTCGGCGCCGTCGTGCTCCCCTGGCAGGTGATCGGCTCCGGGATGGCCCTGTCCTTCTTCAACCTGGGCGCCTGGGGCGCGCTGTACGCCATCGGCCCCGAGCTGTACCCCACCGCGCTGCGCGGGACGGGCACCGGCGCCGCCGCCGCGTTCGGCCGGATCGCCTCCATCCTCGCCCCGCTGTCGGTGCCGGTGCTGCTGGGCCTGGGCGGGGAGCGCTACGACCTCGTCGTGGTCTTCGCGGTCTTCGGGGCCGCGTTCCTCGTGGCCGCGGCCGCCACGTTCGCCCTGCCCGAGCAGCGCGGCCGGACCCTGGCATGACGTCCCCGCCCGTCCTCGGCGACCGGGAGATCGGCCTCGCCCGGCTGGCCGCCCACGGGCTCGTGCGCCCCGCCGACGCGGCCCCCGAGGACGTCGTGCGCGCCCTCGGGGCCGTCCAGGCCCAGGACCTGCCCGGCGCCCTCGTGTCGGTCGGGCTGCGCCGGGGCGCCGGGGCCGCCGGGGTGCGCGAGGCCTTCGCCGAGGGCCGGATCGTGCGCACGTGGCCCATGCGCGGGACCCTGCACCTGGTGCCCGCCGAGGAGCTGCGGGCGTGGCTGGCCGTGCTCGGGCCCCGCACCGTCTCCGCGACGGCGGCCCGCCGGCGCGAGCTGGGCGTCGACGAGCGCCTGGACGCCGCCCGGGAGACCGCCCTGGCGGCGCTGCGCCACGGGCCGCAGCCCCGGGAGCGGCTGCACGCCGCGTGGGAGGAGGCCGGGCTGCTGGGCGCCCCGGGCCGGGCCTACCACCTCATGCTCGCCCTGCACCTGGACGCGACCCTGTGCATGGGCCCCCTGGCCGCCGGAGCTCGCGACCAGCTCGTGGTCCCCGTGGCGGACTGGGTCCCGGAGACCTGGGAGGCGCCCGGCCGGGCCCCCGCCCCCGGGGCGCCGCCCGTCGTCGTGCGCTGGGTGCGCCGCTACCTGCGCAGCCACGGCCCGGCCTCCGTCGCCGACGCCGCCCGCTGGGCGGCGCTGCCGCGCGCCACGGTGCGCGCCGCGGTGGCGGTGCTCGACGACGTCGTGGCCGTGCACGACGCCCGCGGCCAGGAGCTGTGGTGCGCCCCCGAGGTGCTCGGGGCCGCGGTGCGGGCGGACCGGCGGGCCGCCGGGGTGCACCTGCTGCCGCCGTTCGACGAGTACGTCCTGGGCTACGGGGACCGCTCCCACATGCTGGCCGGCCGGCACGCCGCGCGCATCGTCCCCGGCGCCAACGGGGTCTTCAAGCCCACGGTCGTGGCCGGCGGACGCGTGGTGGGCACCTGGGGGCGCAGCCGCCGGGCGAGCTCGCCGGGACTCGTGCTGGAGCCCTTCGAGGAGCTCTCGGCCACCCGCCGCGGGGCCGCCGAGCGGGCGTTCGCGCGCCTGCCGGTCCTCTGACCCGGCCCCGGGCCGGGCGGCGGGCGGACTCGGCGGCCGGCCGTGGCCGGCGGTGGCCGGGCTCACACGTCGCTGGATAGGGTGGGCCCATGAGCGATCCCACCCGCCTGCACACCGACCTGTCCCGCCTCGGGCGCGAGACCGACAGCTTCATCGCCACGGCGGAGTCCCTCTCCGCGGAGGAACTGGCCGCGCCCTCGCTGTGCGGCGGCTGGAGCCGCGCCCACGTCGTCGCCCACCTCGCCTCCAACGGGCGGGCCCTCGTCCGGCTGGTCGACTGGGCCGTCACGGGCCGGGAGCAGCGTCCCTACGCGTCCCCCGAGGCCCGCAACCGGGAGATCGACGAGCTCGCCGCCCTGCCCCGCGAGGAGCTGCTGCGCCGGACCCGCGAGAGCGCGGACTACTTCGCCGAGCAGTGCGAGCGGCTGGGCGGGGACCTGGCCGTGGACGAGGTGCACATGCACGGCAAGCGGATCCCCGCCCTCGCCGTCGTGGCGCTGCGGAACTCGGAGATCGTCGTCCACCACCACGACCTCGACGCGGCCTGGACCCTGGAGCGGGCCGAGCCGGACTCGCTGCTCGACGCCCTCGAGGCGGCGGTGCGCACCATGCGCGCCAAGGACGCCCCCGGGACGACCCTGGTGAGTGAGGAGGGCGACGAGTGGGTGATCGGCGACGGCGCCGCGCGCGTCCGGTCCGACCGCGCCGGGCTGCTGGCGTGGCTGGCGCGCGGGCAGACGGAGCGCGTCACGGCGGAGGACCGCCTGCCGGTGCTGCCCGCCTGGTGAGCCCCGCCCCGGCGCGCCCCCGCCGACCCCCGACGGGTGCGGTGCCTTCCCGGGAACGAGCAGGGGAGTCCGCCGCAGCACCGGGGCCCGGCGCCGCGGGGGCGGGGGCGGCGGAGCGCCGGGGTCGGCGGGGTCACAGCTTCCCGGGGTGCCGCGCGGGCGGTCCCGCAAGGTAGACTGTTCGGTGGCCCGCTGTGCGGGCGCCCCCGCCCGGGTCCCTCCGGGTGCGCGGCGGCGCCCCGGCCGCACCCATCGGGAGGGCTGCACCTCCCCCCGCATCTCCACCCGAAGAGAGACCCACGCGTATGTCTGTAACCTCCACCACCGCCCAGCGCGCCGACCTCCGCAACGTGGCCATCGTGGCCCACGTCGACCACGGCAAGACCACCATCGTGGACGCGATGCTCCAGCAGACGCACGCGTTCTCGTCCCACGGTGAGGTCGAGGAGCGCGTGATGGACTCCGGTGACCTGGAGCGCGAGAAGGGGATCACGATCCTCGCCAAGAACACCACGGTGTTCTACGACGGTCCCTCCGCCGATGGGGAGACCATCACCATCAACGTCATCGACACCCCCGGCCACGCCGACTTCGGCGGCGAGGTCGAGCGCGGCCTGTCCATGGTCGACGGCGTCGTGCTGCTCGTGGACGCCTCCGAGGGGCCGCTGCCCCAGACCCGCTTCGTGCTGCGCAAGGCGCTCGAGGCGAAGCTGCCCGTGATCCTCGTGGTCAACAAGGTGGACCGCCCCGACGCCCGGATCGAGGAGGTCGTGGGCGAGTCCATGGACCTGCTCCTGGGCCTGGCCTCCGACATCTCCGAGGACGAGCCCGATCTCGACCTCGACGCCGTCCTGAACGTGCCCGTGGTCTACGCCGCGGGCCGCGACGGCCGGGCCTCCCTCGAGCAGCCCGCCAACGGCTCGCTGCCGGACAACGAGGACCTGGAGCCGCTGTTCAAGACGATCATCGAGCACGTCCCGGCCCCCTCCTACGACCCCGAGGGAGTGCTGCAGGCCCACGTGACCAACCTGGACGCCTCCCCGTTCCTGGGCCGCCTCGCCCTCCTGCGGATCTTCAACGGCACCCTCAAGAAGGGCCAGACCGTGGCCTGGGCGCGGGCGGACGGCGAGCTGAAGAACGTGCGGATCTCCGAGCTGCTGGCCACCAAGGGCCTGGACCGGGTCCCGGCCGAGTCCGCCGGCCCCGGTGAGATCGTGGCCGTGGCCGGGATCGAGGACATCACCATCGGCGAGACCCTCACCGACCCGGAGAACCCGCAGCCCCTGCCCCTGATCACGGTGGACGACCCCGCGATCTCCATGACCATCGGCATCAACACCTCCCCGCTGGCCGGCCGCGTCAAGGGCGCCAAGGTGACCGCCCGCCAGGTCAAGGACCGCCTCGACAAGGAGCTCGTCGGCAACGTCTCGCTCAAGGTGCTCCCCACCCAGCGCCCGGACGCCTGGGAGGTCCAGGGCCGTGGTGAGCTGGCCCTGGCCATCCTCGTGGAGCAGATGCGCCGCGAGGGCTTCGAGCTGACCGCCGGCAAGCCGCAGGTGGTCACCAAGACCGTCGACGGCAAGGTGCACGAGCCCTACGAGCACATGACCATCGACGTGCCGGACGAGTTCCTCGGCGCCGTGACCCAGCTGATGGCCGGCCGCAAGGGCCGCATGGAGGCCATGGCCAACCACGGCACCGGCTGGGTGCGCATGGAGTTCAAGGTCCCCTCCCGCGGGCTCATCGGCTTCCGCACGAAGTTCCTCACCGAGACCCGCGGCGCCGGCATCGCCTCCTCCTACGCCGACGGCTACGAGCCGTGGGCCGGGGACATCGAGTACCGCACCAACGGGTCGATGATCGCCGACCGCGCCGGCGTGGTCACCCCGTTCGCGATGATCAACCTGCAGGAGCGCGGCTCCTTCTTCGTGGAGCCGACCTCCGAGGTCTACGAGGGCATGATCGTCGGCGAGAACTCCCGCGCCGACGACATGGACGTGAACATCACGAAGGAGAAGAAGCTCACCAACATGCGTGCGGCCTCCTCCGACACCTTCGAGAACCTCACGCCCCCGCGCAAGCTGACCCTCGAGGAGTCCCTCGAGTTCGCCCGCGAGGACGAGTGCGTGGAGGTCACCCCGGAGTCCATCCGGATCCGCAAGGTGGTCCTCGACGCCAACGAGCGGCTGAAGGCCAACCGCGCCCGCGCCCGGGCCTGAGCCGCCGGCCCGGCAGACGAGCGCAGCAGGCCCGGTCGTGACCCAGCCCGTCCCGTACTACCCCGAGCAGGGCGTCCTCGTGCGCGAGGACGCCCTGCCGGGGCTGCTGCCCGCCGGGCTGCGCCCGGAGGACGCCCGGCTGCTGTTCGTGCACGCCCACCCCGACGACGAGTCCATCGCCACGGGCGCCACGATGGGCCGGTACGCGGAGCTGGGCGCCAAGGTCGTGCTGCTCACCATGACCCGCGGGGAGCGCGGGGAGGTGATCCCCGAACCCCTGCGCGGGCTCGAGGTCGGCCGTCCCGGCTGCACCGACGACGGCACCGCACTGGGCCGCTACCGCGTCGGGGAGCTCGACGACGCCGCCGCCGCGCTGGGGCTGGCCGACCGCTTCTTCGCGGGCGAGCCCCCCGCCCTGGACCCCGCCGTGGGCTTCGCCGGCGGCACGGGCCACTACCACGACTCCGGGATGTCCTGGGGCCCCGACGGCCGGGCGGCCCCGGCCGGGGACTCCTCCCCGCACAGCCTCACCGCGGCGTCCGCCGAGGAGGCCGCCGCGCACGTCGCCGCGGCCGTGCGCGCCGTCCGCCCGCACGTGCTCGTCACCTACGACGACGACGGCGGCTACGGCCACCCCGACCACGTCCGCACGGCCGCCGTCGCGGTGCGCGGCGCGGAGCTGGCCGCCCGTCCCGGCACGGACGCGCCGGGCGGGACCGCACAGCCCTGGCGCACCCCTGTCCTGTGGGCCGTCGAGGGGGAGGCCCGGGCGGACGACCCCCGCCCGCAGGCCGCGGTGCACGGCTCCGCCGAGCGCAAGCGGGCCGCCATGGCCGCCCACGCGACCCAGCTGGTGCTCGCCGAGGACGGCAGCCGCTTCGCCCTGTCCAACGGGGTCTGGCAGTCCTTCAGCGCCCTGGAGACCTTCCGGCTGCTCGCCGGGGACCCGGGCGCCTCCGCGGAGCCGATGCGCACAGACGCCGGCCCGGCCTCGCTGCCCACCACCCTGGTGACCTCGGTCGCCGCCGGTCTGGCCGGCGCGAGCGTGGCCACGGTGCTGCACGGGGCGGTCTGGTACGCGCCCGCGGGCTGGTGGCTCCCGTGGGGACTGCTCTTCGCCGCGGCCCTGCTGCTGAGCGTGTCCCTGTGGGTCGGCACCGCGACCCGCCGGGTGTGGGCCGCCGCCGTGCCCGGGCTGATCGGCTACCTCGTCTCCTGGTTCTTCGCCTACGGCGGGGACGGCTCCGTGATCGTGGTGACCGACCCGGGCACCGTGGTCGGCGTCCTGGGCCTGGCCTGGTTCGTGGTGGTGTTCGCGGTGACGATCGCCTCCGTGCTCGTCACGGGCCGCTGGGTACGCGCCCGGCGGCGGGCGGCCCGCCCCGCCTGAGCGCCCGGCCGCGGCCCCGGCGTCCGCCGGGGCGCCCCGAGCCGTACGGGCCCGGCCGCACCTCCGGGGCCCGTCGGGTCTGCCTCCGTCCCGCTCTGCCGTCCCGCACAGGCGCCTCGCTCAGCCGTTCCGCTCAGCCGCCCTGCTCAGCCGCCGCGCGGACGCCGGCGCGGCGGGGGCGGCGGCACCACCCGGGCGGCCCGCACCGCCGCGGCGGGGATCAGCACGTCCCCGCGCCGGGTGCGCACCGTGACCGTCCCGGCGCCCCCGCCGAGGTCCGGATCCACCAGCTCGCCCAGGGCGTCGGTGAGCGGCAGCCCGGAGGCGTCGTCGGCGGGCAGGGCGTAGCGCACGCTCACCCGTGTACCGGAGGGCAGGCCCGCGAGCAACTCCACGGCCGCGGATGACGGAACGGGGGAGGACGTTGAGCCGGATGTCGGGGAGACCATGGCTGTCATCGTAGCCAGGTCACGGTGGCTAGACTGGTCGGAGAATCCCAGCAGAAAGGTGTGAAACGCCGTGACCTATGTCATCGCCCAGCCCTGTGTCGACGTCAAGGACAAGGCCTGCGTCGAGGAGTGCCCCGTCGACTGTATCTACGAGGGGGAGCGCTCGCTCTACATCCACCCCGACGAGTGCGTGGACTGCGGCGCGTGCGAACCGGTCTGCCCCGTCGAGGCCATCTACTACGAGGACGACACCCCCGAGGAGTGGGCCGACTACTACAAGGCCAACGTCGAGTTCTTCGACGACCTCGGCTCCCCGGGCGGGGCCGCCAAGCTCGGCAACACCCACACGGACCACCCGATGATCGCGGCCCTGCCCCCGCAGAACCAGGGCGCCCAGTGACCGAGACGGCACGGTCCTTCGGCCTCGCCCTCCCGGACTACCCGTGGGACACGATGGCGCCGTACCGCGCCGTCGCCGCGGAGCACCCGGACGGGGTCGTGGACCTGTCCATCGGCACGCCCGTGGACCCCACCCCGCTGGTGGTCCAGGACGCGCTCGCCGCCGCCGCGGACGCCCACGGCTACCCGACCACCCACGGCACGCCCGCCCTGCGGGAGGCCGTGGTGGCCTGGTACGCCCGCCGCCGCGGCGTGCCCGGCCTGGACCCGGCCGCGGTCATGCCCACGGTCGGCTCCAAGGAGCTCGTCGCGTGGCTGCCGCTGCTGCTCGGCCTGCGCCCGGGGGACGTGCTCGTGCGCCCCACGGTGGCGTACCCCACCTACGACATCGGGGCGCAGCTGGCCGGCGCCGAGGCGGTCGCCGCCGACGACCTCGACGAGCTGGAGGACGAGGTCCGCGCCCGGGTGCGCCTGGTCTGGCTGAACTCGCCGGCCAACCCGACCGGCATCGTGCGCGACGCCGGGTCGCTGCGCCGCGTCGTCGACCAGGCCCGGGACCTCGGGGCGGTGGTCGTCTCCGACGAGTGCTACGCCGAGCTCGGCTGGGGCGCGTGGGACGTCCAGCAGGGCGGGGCGCCCGTCCCCTCCGTGCTGGACCCGCGGGTCAGCGGAGGGGACACGTCCCTGCTGCTCTCCGCGTACTCGCTGTCGAAGCAGTCCAACGCCGCCGGCTACCGTGCCGCGTTCCTGGCCGGCGACGCCCGGCTGATGGCCAACCTGGTGAACTCGCGCAAGCACGCCGGGATGATCGTCCCGGCCCCCGTCCAGGAGGCCATGCGGGTCGCCCTCGGCGACGACGCCCACGTGCACGCGCAGAAGGCGCTCTACCGGGCCAGGCGCGACCGCCTGGTGCCCGCCGTGGAGGCGTTCGGGCTGCGCGTGGAGCACTCCGAGGCCGGGCTCTACCTGTGGTGCACGGCCGGGGAGGACACCTGGTCCACGGTCCAGCGCCTCGCCGAGCGGGGCGTCGTGGTGGGCCCGGGCGTCTTCTACGGGACGGCCGGGGAGGGGTACGTGCGGCTCGCGCTCACCGCCACGGACGAGCGGATCGACGCCGCCGCGCAGCGGCTCTCCCGCCGCTGAGGCGCTCCCGCGCGGCGCCGGGATTGGTCCGCCCGCCGACGGAACAGGTAGGTTGGACCCTGACGATCGCTGTGTCCCGAGACACGCCCGTGCTGCGCCACCGGTGCCGCCCGGCAGGGCCGCCCCGGACACCGAAATCCACTCGCGGAGGACGAAGAACATGACCGAGTCTGCACAGAAGACCGAGACCGCCCAGCTCGACTACGGCAACGGCGGACGGCTCGAGCTGCCCGTCCAGGACGCCACCGTGGGCAACCGCGGATACGCGATCACGAACCTGCTCAAGGAGACCGGCAACGTCGCCTTCGACCCCGGGTTCATGAACACCGCCAACGCGCGCTCGGCCGTGACCTACATCGACGGCAACAACGGCATCCTGCGCTACCGCGGCTACCCGATCGAGGAGCTCGCCCAGCATTCGACGTTCATCGAGACCGCGTACCTGCTGATCTACGGGGAGCTGCCCACCCCGGCCCAGCTCGAGGACTTCGACACCCGGGTGCGCCGGCACACCATGGTCCACGAGGACCTCAAGAGCTTCTTCAACGGGTTCCCGCGCAACGCGCACCCCATGCCCGTGCTCTCCTCGGCGGTCTCGGCGCTGTCCACGTTCTACGCGGACTCCCTCGACCCCTTCGACCAGGAGCAGGTGGAGATCTCCACGATCCGGCTGCTCGCCAAGGTCCCGACCCTGGCCGCGTACGCCTTCAAGAAGTCCAAGGGCGAGCCGATGCTCTACCCGCAGAACGACCTCAGCTACACGGAGAACTTCCTCCGCATGTGCTTCGGGGTGCCGGCCGAGGACTACGAGATCGACCCGACGATGGCCAAGGCCCTCGACGTGCTCCTGATGCTGCACGCCGACCACGAGCAGAACTGCTCCACCTCCACGGTGCGGCTGGTGGGCTCGTCCCACGCCAACATGTTCGCCTCGGTCTCCGCCGGCATCAACGCCCTCTACGGCCCGCTGCACGGCGGCGCGAACGAGGCCGTGCTCGCGATGCTCAACCGGATCCAGCAGGAGGGCGTCAAGCCCGAGGAGTTCATGGAGAAGGTCAAGAACAAGGAGTCCGGCGCCCGGCTCATGGGCTTCGGCCACCGCGTGTACAAGAACTACGACCCGCGCGCGCGCATCGTCAAGGACTACGCCCACGACATCCTCCAGAAGCTGGGCGGCAACGACCAGCAGCTCGACATCGCGATGCGGCTCGAGGAGAAGGCCCTCGCCGACGACTACTTCGTGGAGCGCAAGCTGTACCCGAACGTCGACTTCTACACGGGCCTGATCTACAAGGCGATGGGCTTCCCGGAGAAGATGTTCACCGTCCTGTTCGCCATCGGCCGGCTGCCGGGCTGGATCGCGCAGTGGCGCGAGATGATCGAGGACCCGGAGACCAAGATCGGCCGCCCGCGCCAGCTCTACGTGGGCGAGGCCGAGCGGCACTACCCGCAGGACTGAGCCGCACCGCCGGCGGCCGGGCCCGCGTCCCCCGAGGGGGCGCGGGCCCGGCCTTTTCCTCCTGCCGCGCGCCCCGGTAGGGTGCGGACCATGGACGAGCAGCGGCGCACCCCCGAACGGATCACCGAGCTGGGCCCGGACGAGGTCTTCGTCTTCGGCTCCAACGCCCGCGGCGCGCACGGGGCCGGCGCGGCGCGGACCGCGGTGGAGCGCTTCGGCGCGGTGCCGGGGCAGGGCCACGGGCTGCAGGGGCGCTCCTACGCGATCGACAGCATGAGTGGGTTCCCCGCCCTGGCGCGCGAGGCGGCCGTGTTCGTGGACTTCGCCCGCGCCCACCCGGAGCTGACCTTCTGGCTCACCCGGGTGGGCACCGGCATCGCCGGCCACGACGAGCGCCGGGTCGCGGCGCTGTTCGCCGACGCACCGCCCAACGTGGTGCGCCCGCCGGGCTGGTGAGCCCGGGGCCTCAGGACCCGGCGTAGCCCTCCGGGTTGCTCCTCTGCCAGTTCCAGTGGTCGCGGCACATCGTGTCGATGTCCCGCTCGGCCGACCAGCCCAGCTCGGCCAGGGCCGTGGAGGGGTCGGCGTAGGAGACGGCCGCGTCCCCGGGACGCCGGGCCGCGACCTCGTAGGGGATGCGGCGCCCGGACGCCCGCTCGAACGCGGCGTGCACCTCGAGCACCGAGTAGCCCTTGCCCGTGCCCAGGTTCCAGGTGTGCACCCCGCCGTGCCGGGCGAGGTGGTCGAGGGCCCGGAGGTGGCCGTCCGCGAGGTC
Source organism: Kocuria sp. SM24M-10 (assembly GCF_001027955.1). NCBI lineage: Bacteria > Bacillati > Actinomycetota > Actinomycetes > Micrococcales > Micrococcaceae > Kocuria > Kocuria sp. SM24M-10. Next base: position 35,966 of record NZ_LDNX01000009.1, read on the forward strand.
GACGACGTGGATGTAGTCGCGCACCCCGGTGCCGTCGGCGGTGGGGTAGTCGTCGCCGAACACGCGCAGCTTCTCGCGCCGGCCCACGGCCACCTGGGCGATGAACGGCAGCAGGTTGTTCGGCACGCCGGTGGGGTCCTCCCCGATCCGGCCGGACTCGTGGGCGCCCACGGGGTTGAAGTAGCGCAGCAGGGCCACGCTCCAGGACGGGTCCGAGGCGGCGAGGTCCACCAGCATGTCCTCGATGTGCTCCTTGGTGCGGCCGTACGGGTTCTGCGCGTCCATGGGCTGCTTCTCGGTCAGCGGCATCTCCTCCGGGGCGCCGTAGACCGTGGCGGAGGAGGAGAACACGATGGAGCGGCAGCCGTGTTCCTCCATGGCCTCCAGCAGGTTCAGTGTGCCGGTCACGTTGGTGCGGTAGTACCTCAGCGGATGCTCGGCCGACTCGCCCACGGCCTTGAGCCCGGCGAAGTGGATCACCGCCTCCGGCCGGTGCTGCGCGAACAGGGCGTCGAGCCCGGCCGGGTCCAGCAGGTCGACCTCGGCGAACGCGGTCGCCGGACGGCCCGCGAGCTCCTCCACGCGCTCCAGGGAGGTCCGCGAGGAGTTGGCGAGGTTGTCCATCACGACGACGTCGTGGCCGGCCTCCAGCAGGGCGAGGACGGTGTGCGAGCCGATGTAGCCGGTTCCTCCGGCGACGAGAATTCTCATGCGCCCAGCGTATCGGCCCGGCCGTGGGCGGGGCCTCAGCGGCTCGCGAGGACCAGCACGACGTCCTGTGCCGGCGGGGGGCCGTCCGGGTGGGCCTCGGCGCCGTCCACCCAGCCGGGGGCGGGGGCGAAGCGGGTGGTCCGCTGGTCGGCTCGGACCCAGCTGCGCCCGTCGAAGGAGACCTCGGCGATGCCCAGCCGCTCGGCGGAGGCGACCGCCCAGTGCGCCACCGCCCAGCCGGTGGGCCCGGAGGGGGCGGGGACGACCACCCGGCCGGCCTCGGCGCGCGCCGCGGGGGCCGCGGCGCCGAAGGCGGCGCCCAGGGCGTCGGCGGCGGCGGCCGCGTCCCCGGGCTGCTCGGGATCGGCGAGCACGCAGTTCAGGGACGCCTCGGTGCCCCCGGTCAGGCTGTCGGCGAAGGCCCGGGCCAGGGGCTCGTGCCGGGCGTAGGCGTCCGGGTGCCCGGAGCGCTGGACCGCCTGGGCGGCCTCGGTCACGGACAGCCCGGCGTAGTCCACCTCGGCGAGCCGGTCGTAGAAGACGCCGGTGGCGTAGGACGGGTCCATGACCTGCTCGACCGTGCCCCAGCCCTGGGACGGGCGTTGCTGGAAGAGGCCCACGGAGTCGCGGTCCCCGTAGTCGATGTTGACCAGCTGGGACTCCTGCATGGCCGTGGCCAGGGCCACGACCGCCGCGTACGGGTCCGTGCCGCGCCGGACGGACTCGGCGGTGATCAGCGCCGCGTTGGCCGCCTGCTCGGAGGACAGGGTGTGCCGCCGGCGCTGTCCGTCCGGGTCCGTGGTGGCGACCACGCAGCGGGGCTCGCCGGCCGAGGGCCGCCCCGCCCGCAGCTCGACGACCACGAGGGCCCCGGCGGCGAGCACGGCGCAGACCAGCACCAGCACGAACAGCGACAGCCCGGCCGACCTGGTGCGGCGGCCGGAGGCGGGGGAGGACACGGGGGCTCCTGGACGGGCGGGGAGACGGGGGGCGGAGTGGATCTCGGCCGAGCTCCGCGGGACCGGGTGTCCGGTCCCGCGGACCTCGGCCGGCGGCGGAGGCCCGCCGGCGTGGCTGCTCGGCCGGCGGAAGCTCAGCCGGGGCGGGTGCTCAGTTGGCGTGCAGGGCCGCGTTGAGCTCCACGGTCCGGCCGGCGCGTGGCAGCACCTCGACCGTGCCGGTGAGCGAGTTGCGGCGGAACAGCAGGTTCGGGACGCCGGAGAGCTCCGAGGCCTTGGCCGTGGACTGCGCCCCGTCGGCGAGCACGCTCACCCGCGTGCCGGCGGTGACGTACAGGCCGGCCTCGACCACGCAGTCGTCGCCGAGGGAGATGCCCACGCCGGAGTTCGCCCCGAGGAGCACGCGCTCGCCCACGGTGATCCGCTCCTTGCCGCCGCCGGAGAGGGTGCCCATGATGGACGCGCCGCCGCCGACGTCCGTGGCGTCGCCCACGACCACGCCGGCGCTGATCCGGCCCTCGACCATGGACTGGCCGAGCGTACCGGCGTTGAAGTTCACGAAACCCTCGTGCATCACCGTGGTGCCGGCGGCCAGGTGGGCGCCGAGCCGGATCCGGTTGGCGTCGCCGATCCGCACGCCCGAGGGCACCACGTAGTCCACCATCCGCGGGAACTTGTCGACGCTGTGCACGGTCACGTGCCCGCCGGTGGCCTTCATCCGCAGCAGGGCGAAGGTGAGCTCCTCGGCGAGCACGGGGCCGCGGTCGGTCCAGGCGACGTTGGCGAGCAGGCCGAACACGCCGTCGAGGTTCACGGTGTTGGGCCGCACGAGGCGGTGGGAGAGCAGGTGCAGGCGCAGGTACGCGTCGGCGGCGTCGCCGGGGGCGGCGTCGAGGTCGACGACCGTCTCGACGATCTCGCTGCGGATGTTGCGGTCCGGGTCGGCGGTGGCCGCCAGCCGCAGATCGGCGTCGAGGGAGGTGTCGACCGCGTCGGACAGCGCCGGGGCCGGGTACCAGACGTCGAGGACGGTGCCCTCCTGGGGGCCGGAGGCCACGACGGTGGCCAGGCCCAGACCGGAGGCGGGGCGACCGGCGGCGGGACGGCCGGCGGCGGGACGGGAGGTGGGAGAAGTCATGGCGTCCATCCTACGGGGGAGGCCGGACCCGGATCGATCCGGCCCCAGGGGCCCCGCCGCTATGCTGGCAGCCATGATCGCACCCGACCTCGACCTCGCCGCGGACCCTGCCGAGCTCACCGCCGACCTCATCGACCTGGAGTCCGTCTCCGGCGGCGAGGGGCCCATCGCCGACGCCGTCGAGGCGGCGCTGCGCCGGCTGCCGCACCTCACGGTGCACCGGGACGGGGACGCCGTGCTCGCCCGCACCGAACTGGGCCGGGACGAGCGGGTGGTGCTCGCCGGGCACCTCGACACCGTGCCCCTGCCCACCGTGCCCGGCGCCCGCGGGACCGTGCCCTCCTCGTGGGAGGAGGCCGACGGCCACCGCGTGCTCTACGGGCGCGGTGCCACCGACATGAAGGGCGGCGTGGCCGTCCAGCTGGCCCTCGCGGCCGCCCTGACCGAGCCCAACCGGGACGTCAGCTACGTCTTCTACGACCACGAGGAGGTCGACGCCGCGGCCAGCGGCCTGGGGCGGCTGCAGCGCAACGCCCCGGAGCTGCTCGAGGCGGACTTCGCGGTGCTCCTCGAGCCCACGGACGGGACGGTGGATGGCGGCTGCAACGGCACGATGCGCTTCCGGATCACCACCACCGGGCGCGCGGCCCACTCGGGGCGGTCCTGGATCGGGGAGAACGCCATCCACAAGCAGGCCGACGTCCTGGCCCGCCTGGCCGCCTACACCCCGCGGACGATCACCGTGGAGGGCCTCGACTACCGGGAGGGCCTCAACGCGACCGGGATCGGCGGCGGCGTGGCCGGCAACGTCGTCCCCGACACCGCCCACGTGGAGATCAACTACCGCTTCGCCCCGGACAAGACCCCGGAGCAGGCCGTCGCCCACGTCCGGGAGGTCTTCGCCGGCTACGAGCTGGAGTTCACCGACCTCTCGGCCGCGGCCCGCCCCGGCCTGGACCGCCCCGCCGCCGCGGCGTTCGTGGCCGCGGTGGGCCAGGAGCCCAAGCCGAAGTACGGCTGGACCGACGTGGCCCGCTTCTCCGCGATGGGCGTGCCGGCGGTGAACTTCGGTCCTGGCGACGCCCTGCTCGCGCACACCGACGACGAGCACGTGAGCGCCGAGGCCGTGCGGGAGTGCTACCGGGCCCTCGGCCGGCTTGGTGGCGCCTCCCGTGCGGTAGCTGAGGAACCGGGAGAGCCACGCCGCCAGCAGCGTCAGCAGGTAGTTGATCAGCACG
>NZ_LDNX01000090.1:0-4739 GCF_001027955.1 Kocuria sp. SM24M-10
CGGACGCGGTGGCCGCCTACCGGGCCCGGTCCCGAGGACCGGGCCGTTCCCTCAAGCTACCGTCGCACGCCCGTGCCCGGCCGCTCGTCCGCAATGTGACGGGCGCTGCCGTCCCAGGCCTCCGCGAGGATCTCCAGTGAGCGCAGCACCTGCTCCCGGCCGGGAGAGGCGGGGGCGATCATCAGCTCGTCGGCGTCGGCCGCCCCGGCGAAGCCCTCGAGGTAGCTCCGCACCTCGGCGCCGGTGCCGGCCACGGACCAGTGGAGCATGTGCAGGATCTGCTGCCCGGCAGGGCTGTCCATCACCATGTCCAGCTCCGCCTCGCTCAGCGTGCGGTCACGGCCCACCATGGCCCGCACCCGCTCTCGCCGAGCGGTCTCCAGCTGCGCAGCGGCGTCGTCGGCGCTGTCCGAGGCGATGACGTTGACGGCCGCGATGACGTACGGCTCGGCGAGCTGCTCCGAGGGCTGGAACCGGGCCCGGTAGGCGGCCACCGCGTCCGCGAGGGCGTCCGGGGCGAAGTGCGAGGCGAAGGCGTAGGGCAGCCCGTACGCCGCGGCGAGCTGCGCGCCGAACAGCGAGGAGCCGAGGATCGTCAGCGGCACGTTCGTCCCGGCGCCGGGGACGGCGCTGACCCCCGGCACGAGGGAGTGGCCGCTCAGGTAGCCCTGGAGCTCGCGCACGTCCTGCGGGAACTGCTCGGCGGCGGAGGGGTCCCGGCGCATGGCCCGCACGGTGCGCAGGTCCGTGCCCGGCGCCCGGCCCAGGCCCAGGTCGATCCGCCCCGGGTGCAGCTCGGCGAGGGTGCCGAACTGCTCGGCGACGACCAGGGGGGAGTGGTTGGGGAGCATCACCCCGCCGGAGCCGAGGCGGATCGTGGACGTGTGCGCCGCGACGTGGGCGATCAGCACGGCCGGGGCCGAGGACGCGATCGTGGGCATGTTGTGGTGCTCCGAGTACCAGACGCGCCGGTAGCCCAGCCGCTCGGCGTGCTGGGCCAGGCGGACGGAGTCGGCGAAGCTCTCACCGACGGAGGCGCCCTGGCGGACGGTGGCGAAGTCGATGACGGACAGCGGCAGGGGCACAGCGGACCTTTCACAGGAGTCGGGGAGGCCCTCCACGCTACTCCTGTCCGCAAGACGGCGCCGTGGCGGGGAGCACAGGCGGCCCAGGGCGGGCGGGCACCAGCCGCCGTGGCTGTCGGCGGCCCGGGCTACGCTCGGCACCATGACCGATCCCTCGACCCCCTTCGGGGTGCCGGAGCTCTTCGAGCTGCCGCGGGAGCGCGCCGAGATCGCGCCGGGAGCCGTGCACGTGCCGGGCTGGCTGGACCTCGCCCGGCAGCGGGAGCTGGTGCTGCGGTGCCGGGAGTGGGCCACCGGCCCGGTGCCCCTGCGCCACGCGGTCCTGCCCGGGGGCGGCCGGATGTCGGTGCGCTCGACCACGCTGGGCTGGGACTGGGCGCCCTACCGGTACCTGCGCACCGGCGAGCACAAGCGGGCCCCGGACATGCCGGGGTGGCTGGCGGAGCTGGGCCGCCGCGCCGTGGCGGAGGCCTGCGGCGCGGACAGCGCGGAGGCCCGGGACTACCGGCCGGACACGGCACTGCTGAACTTCTACGACGCCACGGCCCGGATGGGCATGCACCAGGACAGGGACGAGTTCTCCGCCGCCCCGATCGTGTCCCTGTCCCTCGGGGACGCCTGCGTCTTCCGGTTCGGGAATCCGCAGACCCGCGCGGCCCCGTACCGGGACGTGGAGTTGCGCAGCGGCGACCTGTTCGTCTTCGGGGGCCCCTCCCGCTACGCGTTCCACGGGGTGCCGCGCATTCTTCCGGGCACGGCCGCCCCGGAGCTGGGCATGAAGGGAGGGCGGCTCAACCTCACCCTGCGGATGACGGGGCGTGCCGTCCCCGGACGGTGAGCGCCGTGCCACACTGACGGGATGGAGCTCCCCGACGCCGCACCGGCCCACCTGATCGACCCGGCGGCCGTGGACGAGGAGGACGCCGGCGCCTACCGGCTGCTCGCCGCGGACATCGCCTCCGGGGTCGCGGTCGTGGCCGCCCGGCACCGGCGGCGCGATGTCGCCGCGACCGTGACGGGTTTCCTCGACGTGTCCTACGACCCGCCCACCATGCTGGTGAGCCTGTTCGAGGAGGGCCGGATCTGCGACGCGGTGGAGTCGGCCGGGGCGTGGACCCTCTCCGTGCTGCGCCGGGACCAGGAGGGCGTGGCGAACTGGCTCGCGAGCCCGGGCAACCCCGTGGAGGGCCTGCTGGACCGGGTGCCCTTCCGCCGCGCTCCGGGCTCGGGAGCGGCGGTGCTGGACGGAGCCCTCGCGTGGTTCGAGCTCGCCACCGTGGCGGTGCACACCGCGGCGACGCACCGGCTCGTGGTGGGGGAGGTCACGGCGATGGGCCGGGGGGTGCGGGAGGCGCAGGCGGACGATCCGCTGGTGCACTTCGCCCGCGGCTACCGGGGGCTGACCCGGTGAGCACCAAGTCGGATCACAAAGCCGGACATCGCGCAAGTCTATGACGTCAGAAGTCTTCGATACGTCACCGGCGGAATGCTTCGACGCCTGCTCCGGTTGAGGTCGTAGCGTGGACGGGTGGCGCCGTGTCCGGCGGCACCGTTCCCACCGCACCCCACGGAAGGATCCTCATGGCGGCCCAGCACCACGAACGCGGAACCGGCGGGGCGTCCGGCGGCTCCGCGCCGACCGGGGGGAGCCCGGCCTCGTCCGCGGAGGAGCCCCGGCTCAGCGCGGTCCCGCCCTCCGGGGCGCCGGCCGAGCACGCGGCCGCGGTGGTCGCCGACCTGGAGGTGCCCGCCGACCACCTCCCGGACCTGGACCACGTGGGAGACGCGTTCAAGGCGGTGTTCGCAGACCATCCCGCAGGGGTCGCCATCATCACCGCCCGGGGTCCCGACGGACCCGTGGGGCTGACCGCGTCCTCGGTGTCCTCCGTGTCGGCCGTCCCGCCCATCCTCGGCTTCTCGCTGCAGGCCCGGCAGGGCTCGGCGGCGCTGCTGGCCGAGGCGGACTCCTTCCTGGTGCACCTGCTGGACGCGGAGAACCTGGGCCTCGCCCGGTCCTTCGCCGTCTCGGGGGCCCCGCGCTTCGGGCCGGACATGCCGTGGGAGTACCTGGCGACCGGGGAGCCGCGGCTGCTCGGCGTGGGCCGCGTCCTGCGCGCGGTCCCACTGGCCCGGATCAAGGCCGGCCCCGCCCTGGTGTTCAACGCCGCGGTGGTCGACGTCCTCGGGGACGAGGGCACGGGCGCCCCGCTCGTGTACCACCGCCGGCGCTTCCACGGGCTCAGCGACCGCTCCGCCCTCGACCCCCGGGACTGAGCCGGGCGCGCTCAGCCCCCGCGTGCACCTCCGCACCGACAGGCTCCCCGGGCCGGAAAAGATCCTTCTAGGTTGTTGACACATCATCATGGGGTTCGTAGAGTAGTTGACGAAGCAACCACCTGCTCGATCCACATCCCGAGGAGAACACCATGTCCCAGCTCACCGCCCTCGTCCCCGGCTCCTGGACCTTCGACCCCGCCCACTCGGAGGTCGCCTTCACGGTCCGCCACGCCGGCATCTCGAAGGTCCGCGGCACCTTCGGCGAGGTCGACGCCCAGCTCCGGGTCGCCGACCCGGTCGAGGACTCGACGCTGACGGCCACCGTGCAGATGGCCTCCATCGACACGAAGAACGCCGACCGCGACGGCCACGTCCGCAGCGCCGACTTCTTCGACGTCGAGCAGCACCCCACGATGACCTTCCGCTCGACGGCCGTGGCCTTCGACGGCGAGGAGGGCACCATCACCGGCGAGCTGACCATCAAGGACGTCACCCGCACCGTGGAGCTCGCCACCGAGTTCAACGGCGTGGTCGTGGACGCCTTCGGCGTGACCCGGGCCGGCTTCTCCGCCGAGACCACCATCTCCCGCAAGGACTTCGGCATCACCTGGAACGCCGCCATGGAGGCCGGCGGGGTGCTCGTCTCCGACAAGGTGACGATCACCCTCGACGTGGCCTTCACGGCCCCGCAGGACGACCCCGAGCGCACCCCCGGGGGTGCGGGCCGCCGGCCGTCGGTCGTCGCCGGTGCGCGTCAGGTGAGCCGCTGCACCACGAACCAGACGGCCGGGACGGTGATCAGCAGCAGCAGCGCCCACCGGCGCAGCCGCACCTCGAACGTGGCGGGATTGATCCGCCCGCCGCGCCGGGGCCGGGACGCGGCGATCTCGTCCTCGAGCGGTCGCGGCGGCCGGTCGCGCGGCTCCTCCGGGTCGGTGCTGGAATGGGACACGTTTCCTCCGTGGTCGTCGGGATCCGCCCCCATTCTCTCAGTAGGCGCGGCGGACCGCGCACCGCCCGTCAGGCGGTCCGGGCCGCCGTCAGCGCCACTTCGTGGTCATGATCAGGCCGGCCATCATCAGGCCCAGGCCCACGGCGATGTTCCACGTCCCGATCCCCGGCACGGGGTAGGCGCCCTGGAAGAGGTAGTAGACGATCAGCCACAGCAGCCCGACGACGAGCAGCCCCAGCATGACGGCCTTGTACCAGGTGGGGGTGGGGGCGTGGCTCTCCGGGGAGCCGTGCCGGGAGCTCTCGGTCAGCTCCTGCGCCACCGCGGCGGCGGTCGCGTCCGGGTCGTAGGCGGTGGACCCTCCGGGCAGTCCCTCAGCCGCCAGCCGTGCGAGCTCCTCGTCGACCTGCGGGCCGGCGGCCGGT
>NZ_LDNX01000091.1:0-4819 GCF_001027955.1 Kocuria sp. SM24M-10
CGGCGGCGGGCTCGGCCGGGGCCTGGCTCGTGGCCCGCCGCTCCCGGGCGGGGGCCTGCGCCGGCTCGGCCGGGGCCTGGCCCTGCCGGGCGGAGGCCTGCGCCGGCTCGGCCGTCGCGTCCTCGGGCTCGGCGGCGGGAGCCCCGGCGTCGTCGGCGGCCGCGGCGGTCCGCTGCTCCGGCCCCCGCTGGTCGAAGGCCTCCGCCAGCGAGTCCAGGCTCAGCCGGGGTGCCTCGGCGGGCTCCTCGGCGACGGGCGCGTGGCCCTGCGGCAGCTCGATGACCTCGCCCTTGATCGTCAGGCGGGAACCCTGCTCGGACGCGGGCTCCTCCACGGCGGGCGCGGGCTCGGCCGGGGACCCGGTGTCCCCCTCGTCCTGCTGCTCGGCGGCGGTCTCCGCGCCCTGGCCGCGGTTGCGGCTGCGCTTGCCGCGGCGCTTCTTCCGCGAGCGGCCGGAACCCTCCGGGCGGGACTCGGCCGGGGCGGCCGGCTCCTCGGCTCGGGGCGGCTCCGCCTCCTCCGGGGCCTCGTGGTGGGTCGCGGCCGCGATGGTCGCGAACGCCGTGCGCGCGGCCTCGGCCTTCGCCTTCTCCGCCGGATCCGGCTCGGCGCTCCGTGCCTCCGTGCGGGCGGGCTGCTGCTCGCCCTGGCCGCGGCGGTTGCGCTTGCGGTCGGTGCGGTTGGGCCGCTGGTCCCGGGTCTCGCCCGGGACGCCGCCGGTGCGGCCCTCCAGCGGGTGGTCGTGCACGACGACGCCGCGGCCGGCGCAGTGCTCGCAGGGCTCGGAGAACACCTCGAGCAGGCCGGTGCCCATGCGCTTGCGGGTCATCTGCACCAGCCCCAGGGAGGTCACCTCGGCCACCTGGTGCTTGGTGCGGTCCCGTCCCAGGCACTCCACCAGCCGGCGCAGCACGAGGTCACGGTTGGACTCGAGCACCATGTCGATGAAGTCGATGACGATGATGCCGCCGATGTCCCGCAGCCGCAGCTGCCGCACGATCTCCTCGGCCGCCTCCAGGTTGTTCTTGGTGACGGTCTCCTCGAGATTGCCCCCGGACCCGGTGAACTTGCCGGTGTTGACGTCGACGACCGTCATGGCCTCGGTCCGGTCGATCACGAGCGAGCCGCCCGAGGGCAGGAAGACCTTGCGCTCGAGAGCCTTCTGGATCTGTTCCTCCACACGCTGGTTCACGAACAGGTCCTCGTCCTCGTCCCACTTCTGGAGCCGGTCCAGCAGGTCCGGCGCGACGTAGGTCACGTACGCCTCGATGTTGTCCCACGCCTCGTCGCCCTGGACGACCATGGTGGTGAAGTCCTCGTTGAAGACGTCGCGGACGGTCTTGATGGTCAGGTCCGGCTCCGCGTACAGCATCTCCGGGGCCAGGGTCTTCGTGGAGCCCGCCCGTTCCTGGATCTGCTCCCACTGGGCCCGCAGCCGGTTGATGTCGTGGGTGAGCTCCTGCTCGGAGGCGCCCTCCGCGGCGGTGCGCACGATGACGCCCGCCCCGTCCGGCAGGCGGTCCTTGAGGATCTTCTTCAGCCGGGCGCGCTCGACGTCGGGCAGCTTCCGGGAGATCCCGGTCATCGAGCCGCCCGGAACGTAGACCAGGTAGCGGCCGGGCAGGGAGATCTGGCTCGTGAGCCGGGCGCCCTTGTGCCCCACCGGGTCCTTGGTGACCTGCACGAGCACCGAGTCCCCGGACTTGAGGGCGACCTCGATCCGGCGCGGCCCGCCCTCGAGGCGGGAGGCGTCCCAGTTGACCTCGCCGGCGTAGAGCACCGCGTTGCGGCCCCGGCCGATGTCGATGAACGCCGCTTCCATGGAGGGCAGCACGTTCTGCACCTTGCCCACGTAGACGTTGCCGATCAGCGAGTCCTGCTGCGTGTGGGAGACGAAGTGCTCGGCCAGCACGCCGTCCTCGAGGACGCCGATCTGGATCCGGTTGTCCTTCTGCCGCACCAGCATCCGCCGTTCGACGGACTCGCGGCGGGCGAGGAACTCGGCCTCGGTGATGACCTGCCGGCGGCGGCCGGTCTGGCGGGACTCCCGCCGGCGCTGCTTCTTGGCCTCGAGCCGGGTGGAGCCCTTCACCGCCACGACCTCGTCGACCGTGGCGCTCTCCGCGGCGCGCGGGGCGCGGACACGTGTGACGGTGTTGGGCGGGTCGTCGTCGCTGCCGCCCACCAGCTCCATGTCCACGTCCCCGCGCCGCCGGCGCCGGCGGCGACGGCTGGTCACCCCCCCGCCGGTGCTCTGCTCCGCCTCGTCGGCCTCCTCGGCGAGCTCCGCCGCCTCGGCCTCGGCCCCGTCGCCCGGGTCCTCGGCGGTCGCGTTCTCCTCCTGCTGCCGGCGCCGGGCCTCGCGGCGGCGGGCCGCGCGCTGCTGCGCGGCCTCGCGCAGTTCGTCGAGGTCCGGCGCGTGGAACATGAGAGAGGTCGCGGTGACGGCGGCGGCCAGCGCGGAGTCGGGCTCCGCCGGCTCCTCGGCGGCGTCGGGCTCCTCCTGCCCGGAGCCGTCCGGGCTCGGCACGGGACCCTCCTGGGAGGCGTCCGGCGCGGGCGGTGCGGCGGCCTCGGCCCCGGCAGGCCGGCGGCCGGAGCCGGCCGGTTCCTGCACGGAGCTCGCAGCGGAGGCCTCGGCGGCGGGCGGGGCGGCGGCAGCCGGGGCATGGCCGCCGGCCTCCGACACGGAGCCCGTGCGGGGAGCCTCCTCCGCGGACGCGGCGGCGGCATCCGGGGCCTCGCCGTCCGGGTCCGACGCGGAACCCGTGCGGGGAGCCTCCTCCGCGGACGGGGCGGTGTTCTCGGCGGTGTCCTCCGCGGTGTCCTCGGCGCTGTTCCCTGCACTGTCCGCGGCGGACGGCGAGTCTCCGGCCGCGGGGGCCGCGTCCTGGTCCGCCGGCGCGGCGCTCACGCCGAGGTCCTGGGCCTCACCGGCCGGCTCGATCTCCTCGCCGGCCTGCGCGGCCCCGGGCGTGCCCGGGGCGGGGCGGCTCGGGGCGGAGACCTCCTCGGCCACCGCGCCCGGCGTCTCGTCGCCGGGCACGGCGGTGCCCGGCGCGACGTCGAGGGTGTCGGTCCCGGCGGCGTCGCCGTGCGCCGGGGCGGAGGGCTGCGCTCCGGCGGGCTCGTCGAGGACGTCGCCCGGCGTCTCCGCCAGGGTCCCGGGGGCGATGTCGGCCGCCCGGTCCATGGCCGGGGGTTCCCGGCGCGCGTCGTCCGATGTGTTCTGCTGACTAGCGTCCAGGGCGTCCTGCGCCCCGTCCTGGTTCACCTGTTCGGCATCCATATACAGCTGTGCTCCATGCCGCGGTACGCCGTCCGTACCCGGTCCCCGCAGCGGCTTGGTCGGCGTTTCGCCGGTGGGGTCCACGCGGCGGCCAGAAGTCCTGTGCGTACCCGCCGCGTCCCGCACGCCACGCGAACGGGCGGGGACGGCAACGAGCCAGTCCGGGGCTCCGAGCCGCTGCTCGCAAGGGCAACGGTCTTGGGCCGGCGGCGGACGCGCTCAATCCGATGAGAGCCGCGGGTCCTGCCGACCGGCGTCGAAGTCCGGCTGGGCCGAGATTCCGCGTACGGGCGGGCTCGACCGTGGTCAGTATCTCACAGACGCCCGGCTCCGACCCGGATTGCGCTCGTCACCGCCCGCAACCGGCCCGCCGCGCTCCCCGGGAACTCCGGGGCGCATCCCCTAGGATCGGGCCTGTGACCACCTCTGCCTCAGCCCTCGACGACTCCCCCGCCCAGCGCTCCGAGCCCGCCGCGCGCGCCGACCGGCGCTGGGGTCTCGTGGCCCTCGTGACCGGCCTGCTCGGCTTCTACGGCGCGGCCACGCTGGTCTACGAGCGGGTCCAGCTCTTCCTCGACGCCGGCCACCGCACCAGCTGCGACATCAACTCCTGGCTCTCCTGCGGCACGGTCATGCGCACTCCGCAGGCCGAGGCCTTCGGCTTCCCCAACCCCTTCATCGGACTCGTCGCCTACGCGGTCGTGGTGGCCGTGGCCCTGGCGGTGCTGGCCGGGGCCCGGTTCGCGGCCTGGTACTGGTGGGGCGTGCAGATCGGGGTGACCCTCGGGTGGCTGTTCGTGCTGTGGCTGTGGTACCAGACCACGTTCGAGATCAACGCCCTGTGCCTGTACTGCATGCTCGTCTGGGTGATGCAGACGGTGCTGGTGGTGCAGACCACCGCCCGCAACCTGCGCGCCGGCGTCCTGCCCGCCCCGGCCGCCGTGGCGCGGGGGGCGGAGCAGTGGGCCTGGTTCGCGGCCGCCGCGCTGCTCGTGCTGATCTTCGGGACGGTGCTGATCCGCTTCGCCGGCGTGATCTTCCCGGCCTGACCTGTCCGGGCGGAACCGCTCAAGCTGGCAAGCTGGATCGCCCGGACCGAACCGCTCGGGCCGAACCGCTCGGGCCGAACCGCGGTGCCCGCCCGGGCGCGGCGCCGGACGACGGCGGCGACCACGGGCCCGCTGAGCATGAACTCCACCAGCGGCTCGAAGAAGGGCTTGCCCCGGTGCTCCGCGTAGTGCTCCTCGAGCACGGCGCGCTCCGCGTGCAGCAGCCGCAGGTCGGCCAGCCGGTAGCCCTTGGCCTCGATCCGGGCGAGGACCTGGCCGGTGAGGCCGCGGGCCACCCCGTCGGGCTTGACGAGGACGAGGGTGCGTTCCGTGGTCATGAGGATCCTTCCGGAGGACGGGTCTGGGATGTCGGTGCCCAGCCTATCCGTCCGGGTGCTCGCGCTCCCACTGCGCCTGGGCCGCGTCGCGGGCGGCGTTCTCCCGGTCCAGCCGCGCCCCGGTGCGCACCGCGTACCACCAC
>NZ_LDNX01000092.1:0-80059 GCF_001027955.1 Kocuria sp. SM24M-10
CCGGCGGTGGTCTATCCGCCCGACCCGCTGATCGTCCGGCGCGGCCGCGACGCCGTGGGCGACTGAGCCCCGGCCCGGCCGACGACGACGCCCGCGCCGGTCCTCGACACCGGCCGGCCGCCGAGACCGTCGAACGTCGGGGCCGGCCGGCTCCGCGGCAGCACCCGGATGGTGGCCGCTCAGGGGCGCACGCCCGGCCGTCCCCAGGCGCAGGGCCCCAGGATCTCCTCGGTCGGTCCCAGGTACTCCACCTCGGCCACGGACAGCAGGACACCGGGATTGTGCCCGTCCGTCTCGCAGCGCACCAGCACGAGCAGGTGCGACTCCGTCGGCGCGTACAGGGCGCACAGCACCGTCTCCCCGGCGCGCAGTCGCAGCCCGGGGCGGTCGGCGCGCATCCTGTAGCGGGACAGGCGGATCGGATCCCGGCGCCCCTGAGAGGCGCCGAGACCGGGCGTGTCGCCGCGGACAGCGGGAATGCGGAAAGGAGCGGTCATGGTTCGCTGCCTCCTGGCGGTCGAGCGCACCGCGATGCCGGATGGACCGCGGCGCCGGAAAGGGGGCGACGTCGTTGTCCACCCCCAGCGTAGGGGGCTGCGCCGGCACCCACGGCTCTGCGCCCAGGGTCATCCATCTGTTCATCGGACCGTCCGTTCCCGTTCCCCTCCCCGCCGGGGAGGCCCTCCGCACAGGCCTCCCGGTGCACCAGGAGCACGGGAAGGCGCGGACGCCGACCGCGGCGGTCCAGGCCGCCGACCCCCGCGCCCCACCCGCAGCACCGGCCCGCGGGACCGCTGCCCCGCCGTTCGCGTGGAGGCGACGACGCCGGTCGCGTGCGGTCGCGCGGCGTGTCGACGACGGGCACCCCGGCGCCACACGGTGGTCACCCCTGCCGGTCATCCCGTGGTCACCTGCAGGTCACCGGCGGGCCGCAAACTGGATCCGTGCCGGCACGAAGCCGGTGACCGCCTCACCTGGGCCGGGACGCCTGCGTTCTTCGTCGTCCGGGGGTCGCTGTCACCGAGGGCCGCTGTCACCGGGGCCCGGACGGGGGTGGGTCGCCGTGCAGTGCCGGCGTCTCAGGCTCGTGTCGCCTCGGCGGAGCTGCGGTGAAGCCGGTGATGCGGGCAGGAACGGGAAGCCGTTGGGTGGCCGGGGCAGGGGGATGCCATGACCGAGCAGGACATCGGAGCGCAGCGCCTGCGGACACTGTCCGTCGCCGTCCATGACACCGGACCGGCGCCGCAGCCGGTGACCGAGGCCCTGCTGCACCCCGCCGACCGGGTTATCCCCACGGGGGTGCCCGGTGCCCTGCCGACGATTCCCGGGAGGACCCGCCGGAACCGGCCGTGGCCGCCCCCGAACGGTGCCCGAGGACCGTGGGTGGGCGGCCACGGCCGGGACCGGCGCGTCCAGAGCGGGGGGGGCGGAGAGCATTACCTCGGCAGCGTTCGTCCTGCCCTGTCGCGGTTCGAGGTCCTGAGGTGAGTCCAGCCCTGCGGACCGGGGTCCGTCTGTTCGTGTTCACCACCCCGGCCGCCGTGGCGGTCCTGGCGGTGGCCACCGACACGCCGGCCGTCATGCTGCTGGTCGCGGTGCCCGGCGCGGTGGTGGCCGGTGTCCTCCTGCTGGAGCGCCGACGATCCCCTGTCCCCGCCGGCGATGCCGGCGGGGTGACAGCGACACCCGCTCGACCCGGCACCTGGTCCTCACTGTTCCCGGATCCGGAGGCTCCCATGTCCGATGACGTCATTTTCAACCCGGTCCAGGCCCGATCGCTGCGGCGTTCGCTCGCGACCACCGACCTCGCACTCCACCGGCTGTGGCTGCGCTATCTCGACCACGGCGGGGTCGTCGGGGAACTGGAGCTGGAGGCGTACCTGCACGAGCTCCTCCACCTGCCGGCCGTGGAGCGCGACCGGTTGATGCTCATTGCCACCACGATGCTGGATGCCCGCTGTCCTCCCTTCCTGCCCTGCACGAACGAGCTCCTGGGCATCGACCGGACCCCGGAGGACCGCGCAGACCGCCGAAACTGATAACTGCGCAGCCCTTCCCACCGGGATCTGCGGGCTCCGGCCCAGCGAGGGGACGGCAGGTGCCCACGTCCACGAGGGCCCCGTCGCCCCGCTCCTTCCCGTCGGCCCGCTCCTCCCCGTCGCTCCTGCCGATCGGCACGCACGCAGCCGCGGTGAGCTCCACCGGCCGGCGTGCTCCGGTCGAGCGCACGGCCACATCCTGGGGGTCATCCGATGAACGCTCACACCGTCCTGTCCACCGCGGAAGCGAGACTCCTCCGGGCCAAACGCGCCTACGCCAGAAAACTGCTCGGGCTCCTTGCCGATCCCCTGCGCCGCCTCCACCCCCAAGCCGTGCGGCTGACCGTCTACGCCGACCAGCGCACCGGCGAGTACTTCATCGGCGAGCTGCTGGATGCCCACGGCGAGACGGTCGCCTTCGATCCGGGCGGCGTCGTCGTCCCCCGCGCGGAACTCGAGGGACCCTTCGGGGAGCCGATCACCGTGGGCCCGCACACCGTGGCCGGTCTGCTGCACCGGGCCCTCGCCGCGCACGAAGGGCCGCTGACGAAACTGCTGCGGACCGAACAGCACTACATGGACCTGACCCAGGGCCGCTGAACCGCCTCCGGCCCAGGAGCGGACCGGACGGCTGGAGACCCGCCTGGACCGAGAGCGCAGGCGCCTGGACACGGTCCGCGCCCGGGGCGTGTGCCGGGGGCACGCCCCACCGGTACGGGCCGGCATCCCCGATACTGGACGCATGACCCCTGAGCGGCCCCCGTACACCGCGGTGATCTTCTCCAGCCGGCGAACGGCCTCCACTCCCGAGGACGCGTACGAGCAGATCGCTCAGCACATGGAGGAGCTGGCCCGCCGGCAACCCGGGTTCCTGTCGATGGAGAGCGCCCGCAACACGGATGGATTCGGCATCACGGTGTCCTACTGGGAGACCGCTCAGCACGCCCGGGCCTGGAAGCAGGTCACCGAGCACCTGGAGGCCCAGCGCCGCGGAGCCCGCGACTGGTACGCGGACTACACCGTGCGCGTGGCCACGGTCGAACGGCACTACGGGCCCGGGACCGGCAGCGCAGGACGCCGCTGAGCCGACCCCCTGTTCCGTGATGGAACCGGGCAGCTCGATCCGCAGAGGAAGTGTGCGAGGGGCGGAGCTCCGCCGCACCCCAACGGCCGGGCCGGCGCAGAGGATGACGGCCGGACCGCCCGCGAGAGTGCCGGCGGTGCGGTGCTCACCGAGCAGCAGCCGGGCCAGAGGCCGCCCAGCCCGGGCTGGACGGCGGTCACCGTAACCAACACCGTGAGCACTCCACGGCCGGAGCGACGGGCCACGTTGCCTTCGGATAACTCCGCATCGGAGACTCTCCGTTTCCGAGTGTTCCCGCCGTAGTCTCGTGCTATGACGCGTCAGCCGGAACAGGACCCGGTGGAGGACTCCGAGCGGCAGCGGCTCACCGCCCCGGAACTCTCCTGGGCAGTGCGCGCGCTGGTGCGTGCCGCCCAGGAGGTCGACCAGGAACTGGCCCGCCGACTCGAGCTGCGGCCCCTGGACTACTCGGCCCTCAACCACGTGATGAGCGGGTCCGTGCCGCTGGGTTCGGCCGAGCTGAGCGGACGCCTGGGCATCTCCACCGGCTCCGCCACGGAACTGGTGGACCGGCTCGAAGAGGCCGGCCACCTGCACCGAAGCCCCCATCCCAGTGACCGGCGCCGGAAGGTGCTCGAGCCCACCGACGCGGCCGTCGCCCGCACGCTGGGCGCCCTGCAGCCCCTGTTCGAGCGCCTCGACGCTCTCGTCGAGCAGTTCAGCCCCGAGGAGCAGGCCGTGATCGGACGCTACCTGCGCGCCGTCACCGCGCACTTCCACGACTTCGCCCGCGCCACCTCCGCACAGGACGATCCCGTCCCCCAGTCACCGAAGGACACCGCACCATGACCACCTCCACCGTCCGTTCCGCCCCGTCGGTTGCGGCCCCGGCCCGCCGCTATCGCTGGTGGCACGCCGCCGCGGTCGGTCTCGCCGCCAATGCCGTCAGCGCCCTGCCGAGGGGATTCAACGACGATGCCGCCACGGCCACGGCCGCACGCAACCGGGACGAGTTCCTCGGTCGGACACGGCGCCGGTGATGACGGGGCCGTTCGCCCGGACGGCCGGCACGTGGGGGCGGTGGGTGCTGCTGGCCACCGCGATGACCCAGGCCGCAAGCCCGGCCCTGTCCGGCTTCACCGGCGAGTCGGCCTCGGACCCGGTCATCGTTCCGCCGGGGCCGTTCTTCGGCATCTGGGGCATCATCGTCATCGGGTGCGTGGCCTCCGCGCTCTGGGGCCTGCCGCGAGAGCGAGCCGCCACGGCTCCCTATGCGCGGGTCCAATGGCCGGTGTCGCTGGCCCAGCTGGGCTTCACCGCCTGGCTCCTCGCAGCGGTGTCCTCCCCGGTCTGGTCGGTGCCGGTCTTCCTGCTCATGCTCGCCTGCCTCGGGGTCGCCCTGCGCATCGTCGTGACCACCCCCACCGGGCCGCTGACGAGGTGGCTGCTGGGCACCAGTGTCGGCCTCTACACCGGGTGGGCTGCCGCCGCGGTCTGGGTGAACACGGCCACCGTGCTGCCCGGCACCGCCCGGACGAACCCGGCGTACCTCGGGCTGCTCCTTCTGGGCGCGGTGATCAGCCTCGTCGTCGGTGCGGTGCTCTTCCGCGCCCATCCGGGATTCGTCGCCGCCGGCGCATGGGCTCTGCTGGGTGTGGTCGTCTCCACGAGTGCGGCCGGCGCCGGTGTCCTGGGCATCGTGGCCGGGGCGGGGCTGGCCGTGGTCGGGGCGGCGGCTGTCCTGGTCCGTCGCCGGCACGGGGAGCCGATGGCTGCGGCACGGTTCCCGCGCTGAGATCCGTGCGGCGGTGGGAGGGAGCGGACCCCGCCGCGCGGTGCCCATGCCCACGGCGCGACGGTGCCGATGGTGCTGCGCGATGCCGTCGGTGACCTCGCGGGGCGCCTGTCTGCCGCCGCGGCACCGTGGTCACCTCGTCATCGGCGCAGGCTGCCGCGGACGGTGGCGCTGATCAGGTCGACGAGGGCGCAGAGCACGATGAGGGCAAGGACGGTGCCGGCCATGGCGTCGAGGTCGAAGGCGACACGCTGGTCCTCCAGCAGTCGTCCGAGCCCTCCGGCTCCGACGATGCCGACGACGACGGTCTCGCGCACGGCGACCTCCCAGCGGTACAGACCGTAGGTGAGGAAGCGTCCACCGGCCTGGGGGACGACGGCGTATGCGAAGGCGCTCACCGTTGGTGCCCCGGTGGCCACGAGGTGGTCGTGGGATCGGCGGTCGAGATTCTCCACGACCTCGGCGCAGAGCCGGCCGAGGACGCCGAAGTTGTACACGCCCAGCGCCAGCGCCCCCGGCAGGGGGCCGGGCAGGAGCAGGAAGAGGAACAGCAGCGCCCAGATCGGGGGCGGCAGCGACCGGGTCAGCAGCAGCAGCCAGCGCGCGAGCATCCCGGCGGATCGGTGCGCCGGGGTGGTCCCGCCGCGGGCGGCCACGAAGGTCACGGCCACCGCGGCCACCGCGGCCACCGTGCCGGCCACCAGGGACATCTGCAGCGTGACCAGCGCTTCCTCCAGCAGACGGGACCATCCGCCCTCGGGCAGGCTCGGCGGGAGCATCTCGGCCACCAGACCCGCGAGCAGCTCCGCTGTCCGGAAGGAGAGCACCCGGGACAGGCTGGGACCCAGATGCACGAGGGCGGCGAGCACCAGCACGAGGACCGCCAACGCGGAGAGCCTGGAGCGGGCAACCCCACCGGCGCGCCGGAGACCGGAGCCCCACCGCTCCACCACTGCCCCGATCACGACGACGGTGTAGATCAGCGTCCACGCTTCGGCATGCCGGGAACCGGAGAAGCTCAGGACCAACTCGAAGCCCAGGCCCCCGGCACCGACCATGCCGAGGACGACCGCGGACCGCACCGCGCACTCGAACCGGTAGAACGCGTAGGACACCAGGTCCGGCAGCGCGGTCGGCAGCACCGCGTACAGCAGCGCCGGTCCCCGCCGGGCACCGGCCGCGCGCAACGCCGCATACGCATCACCGGCCGACTCGTCGATGATCTCCGCGTAGACCTTGGCCGTGATGGCCCCGAACGGGATGGCGATCGCCAGCACCCCCACCAGTGGATCCCGTCCCAGCACGCTCAGCAGCAGCAGCGCCCAGACGGCCTCGTGGACGCCCCGCGGCACCGCAGGGCGAGCCGGGTGAGCAGCCACCCGACGCGGCTCACCCTCCGGCGGGACCTCGCCCCCGTACCGGCGGCCCACCAGGTCTCGGAGACCAGCACCCCGACGACGAGGCCCACGACGACCGCGAGCAGGGTGCCCAGCACCGCGTACGACAGTGTGCTCAGCGCCGCGGACCCGGTCCTGAGCAGGAAGTCCGTCGACAGCTGGGGAGACAGCGCGGCGGCGAAGAACTCCGCGAACCGCGACCAGCCCGAGGTGTTGACGACCGGGCCGTCGGCGGCCAGCCAGCCGCCCAGCGACCACACCACCGCCAGCATCCACACGACGGCCCATCCCCGTCCGCCACCGGGCGGCCGCCACCGGCCGGCTCGGCCCCCGGCGTCACGGGCCACCGTCAGCCGGGTCGGGGCGCTCACGCCGCCGGGCCTCACGGGTTCGGGGCCAGGTCGTAGATCCGTGCCCGCGTGCCCTCGTCCACCTCCTCGACAGGAATGTCGAGGACCACCCGGCCACCGCGCAGGGCGATCACCCGATCGCAGTGGCGCACGGCCAGGTCGAAGTCGTGCAGGCTCACCACCAGGGTGCGCCGGTGGCCGGTGGGCTGCTCCAGCAGCCCGCAGAGCAGGCGCATCACGTCCTCGGCCCGCGCCGGGTCCAGGCTGGCGACCGGTTCGTCGGCCAGCACCAGCTCCGGGTCCTGCACCAGGAGCCGGGCCAGTGCCACCCGTTGCTGCTCGCCTCCGGAGAGCCGGTCGGTGCGCATGTGCAGGTCCGGGCCGATGCCCACCCGCTCGAGCGCGGTGCGCGCCTCGTCCACCTGCAGCGGTCGGACCAGGGAGCGCACGGCCCGCAGCCGGCCCCAGGAGCCCAGCCGCCCGGCGTTGACGTTGTGCACCACCGGCAGCGGCCCGACCAGGTGGAGCTGCTGATGCACCGAGCCGATCCTGGCCCGCAGCTTCCGCAGGGCACCGGGTGAGAGCGCCCTCGGTTCGACGCCGAGAACGTCCAGACGTCCCCGTGTGGGGACCACGGTGCCGTTGCCCAGTCCGAGCAGGGTGGACTTGCCCGCCCCGCTGGGCCCTACCAGGGCCACCCGCTCACCCCGGCGCACGGTCAGGTCCACCCCGTCCAGGGCCGGACGGTTCCCGTAGGCCACGCTCACACCCCGCAGCCGCAGCACGATCCCCGCCTGACCCGGGCCGGTCTCCCCGGGGGCGGTCACCCGGTCACGGCTCATCCGACCAGACCGAGGGTGCGAGCGATCTGCTCGATCCGGTCGTAGTCCCCCGGCTCGGCGGGGACGATCGCCCCCGCCCCGTACTGCTCCAGCAGCGCCGTCTCCTCGGCATCCGACCCGTCCACGTCCAGCAGCGCCTGCCGCAGCCTGTCGGTGAAGCCGCCGCCGAAGCGCTCCTCCAGGCCGGGCGCCCCGACCCAGTGGTAGTCGGCGTACGCCGGGGTCGTGAAGATCTCCTGCACCACGTCCGTGTCCACCGTTCCGGCCTCGGTGCGCGCCTCCCAGACCTGCAGGTTCACTGCCCCGGCCTGATAGCTGCCGGACTCCACCAGGTCGATCGTCAGATCGTGCGAGCCCGAGTAACCGGGCGCCCCGGCGAAGTCGGCCTCGGGGTCGACGCCGGCCTGACCGAGGAAGTACGCCGGCATCAGCCGGCCCGAGGTGGAGGACTCGCTGCCGAAGGTGAAGCGGGAGCCGGCCAGCTCCGCCAGGCCGGCGACGTCCTCTACCGGCTCCAGTCCCGCGTCCCGGTGGGCGATGACGACGCTGCGGAACCGTTCGTCGATGTCGCGCTGCGCGAGCACAGCCGCCCCCTCGGTGCGCAGCCGGGCCTGCACCCCGGTCAGGCCCCCGTAGAACACCACATCCAGGTCTCCGGTGCCGAACAGACTGACCGACGCCGCGTAGTCGCTGACCGGGACGTACTCCACCGCGACGTCGAGCTCATCAGCCAAGTACGCTGCCATCGCCTCCTCCCGCTCGGCCAGGTCGGAAGGATCCACGTCCGGGATCGCGCTGATGCGCAACGGGCCGGGCCCCTCCTCCACGCCGGCGGAAGCTCCGCACCCCGCCGCGCCCAGGACCACGGCCACACCGAGCGTCCCGGCGGACAGGGCACGGCACGTTCTCACCATCGACATGACCGCATCCTACGGTCCTCCCACGACCCGCCGGACCGAGGCTCCGCTGGAGCTGCCCCGAGAACGGGGTGGGACATTGGTCCTCGACGCCGCGTCACACCAGCACGTCCAGGTGCCGTGTCACGCGAAGCGCCGACTGCTGTGGACGTTCCGGGCGACATCCGGGCACACTGGCACTCCGACGTCGATGTCCTCCGGAGGTTTCCGTGCAGGTCCGTATCGCAGAGAGCATTGCCCTGGTCACCATCGGTGACGGTGTCATTGCCGCGCTCTTCCCGGCCCGTCATGCCGCCCGGTGGATGATCGGTCCCGACCCGGTGCGCCGGGTGGTGGCGAAGTTCGTCCAGCATCCCGGCCTGATGCGGGCCGCCGGGGTGGTGCAGATCGTTGCCGGGATCGCCTGGGTGGCGGCCCTGCCGCCGAAGCCACGGTGACCGTCCCACCAGGGGCACGGCCTGGCCGGATGTGCGTGGCGAGGCCGTGACGCCGACCGCTCGTCGGCAGCACACAGGGTCCGCGCCATGGCTTCTGGAACGCACCAGCGTTCGACAGACCCGCCCCTGTTCCGCATCCTCCCGGAGGAGGTGTGCCTCAGGGTCGGGACGGATCGGCGAAGATCGCCAGCAGTTCGCCCACTTCGTGGGCGGCGGTGGCCGGATGGCGGAAGTGCTGGTGGGCGTCCACGGTGTAGTGGCTGCGCCGGCCGACCCTGCGCCGGGTGAGGTAGGCCGCGTCCTCGAGGTCCTTGAGGATGGCCAGGGTCGCCCGCGGGGTGATGCCCACCCGGGCAGCGATATCGGCGACCCGGGCATCCTGGGACTCGGCCACGGCCAGCAGGACGTGGCCGTGGTTGGTCAGCAGCGTCCAGGCCGGGCGTTCTGATCCCCTCTGCTCCGGTGCGAGCGGACCGGGGGGCACGGCGGAGGGAGGGGGCGGGGTATCGGCGTCGGAGGCGCCGGTGTCGGAGATCATGCCGCGATTCTGCCTTTTCAGCACGGTGAATGGCACCAACCCGACCGGCGTCTGCGATCGGGTGCTGGAGGTGCCCGCTTCGTGGTCCCCCTCGGCTCTCGGACAGCGGCGGCACAGCGGCTTCAGCGCGGCCACCTCCTCCTCCGAGGCGGTGCGGAAGGGCGGGACGGGCGCGATCTTGACCGGACAGGTGAATTCTGCTTCACTTTTCGGTACAGGGAGGGGAGTATCCCACCGACGCCCCGTCGTCATCCCGACCCCCACAGGGTCCGGCGGGCGGACCCCGATGCGGGTCGGGACAGACCTCCGGTCACGTCGATCGGAGGGATTGTCATGAGTGCCCCTACATCCCGGACCCGGCGCCCCGGACGTCCGTGGGCCCTGGTCACCATGGTGGCAGGGTTCGTCGTGGCCGCGGGGTGCGTGATCGCCGTCGGCATCGTTTCCCTTTGGCTCAATCCGCTGCTGCAGTAGTCCTGTCACGCTCTCGTCCGGGCACGGTCCGCACACCGGCGTCCGCACACCACCCGGGTCGACACACGTGGAGCGGGGGCTCCGATGCGGCAACCGGCACCGGGCGCCGAGCCCCGGCCGGTGCGGTCTGTCGGCCAGGGCGACGATCCGGATGACGTGGCGTGCGGGGCCGGCTGCTCTATCGGCCGGAGCCGCCCCTGGGTGCGGCAGGTGACTAGAACCCCGCGCGGCCGGTGGAGGGGTCCTCACCCCGGCGCATCACGGGCAGGCCCTCGACCCGGTGGGCCAGAGCGCCCAGGCCGGTGCTGACCGAGCGCAGCACCGGTGCGCCGCGTCCCGGCCCACGGAGCACGGCTGCGTCGGCGACGTCCCGCAACCGGTCGAGGACCGACAGCGGGAGGGCCGCGATCACGTTGCCGGGCGGACGCCGGGCCACGACGGGGTGGGCGCGGGTGGGAGCGGTGCGGCGCAGCACCTCCCAGGCCAGGCCCAGCCCACGCAGCCGGGCCGGGCCCAGGAGCTGCTGCAGCCGGGGCAGCAGCTCGTCCTCCTCGTCGCGCACGTCCTTGCGCAGCACCTCGACCAGCCGGGCCAGCACCGCCTCCCGCTGCGGGTCATCGGCGTGAAGGGTCTCGAGGGCGGTGACGAGCTCGTTGACCTCCTGGTGCTCCTGCTCCACCTGCAGGGTCAGCTCGTGCCCGTCAGGCAGGACGCGGCGCATCACCGGCCACAGCACGGACTCCTCGGCGAAGGCGTGCGGGAACACCAGGCGGTAGATCCGCAGCAGCACCTGCCCCTGGGCGGCGGCCTCCGCCCCGTCCAGCTGCCGCAGCAGCCGGTCGAGCTCGATGTGGTCCTTCTGCTGGCGGGTCAGCACGCTCAGTCGCCCGCCGAGTTCGGCGACGGTCTGGTCGGCGATGGATCGCGTCATGACGACCTTTCAGGTAGTGCAGGCACGGGAGCGCCGGATCGAGGCCGCCGGCGCCGGGAGAGGTGCGGACACCGCCAGGGCCGCTCCCGCCGTGATGTGCTCCACGGACGACTCCTGCCTGACATGGTAAGCCTGCTGAGTCCGTTGTGGTTCTCCGGTGACGGTCCGGACGAGAACTCGGGCCGAGGAGTCCGGTGAGCACCAGCAGCGGGTCCGGGACGCTTCCGGCGAGACGGAGTTCCTGGCCGGCAGCGTGGCCGGGTGGGCACGTCCCGGCGCGCACGTCGCCGCGAGTGGCGGCCACCTCGGTCATGAGGGAACCGGCTGTCGCTCTGCCCGGGCCCGAGGCCGGGACCCTGCTGCGCGCGAGGCGCGGCGGAGTCGTCCGGGCCGTCCGCCCCGGTCAGGAGGCCCGCGCCAGGTGGACGCCCTGGCCCTTCCCCTACCCGGCGGGCGGATCGTTCCAGCCCAGCCATTCTGCCGCCTTGCGTGCGATGTCCAGCGGAACGGTGTGGGCGTCGTCGAACTTGAGGTAGGTGACGTCGTAGCCGGTCTGCTGCAGGGCCGGCACGAACCGTCTGCTGGTGCGGTCGATGGGCAGGACCGGGTCCGTCACCCCGTGGGAGATCAGGATCCGGGGCTGTCCCCGGCGGGCAGCGGACGGTATGAAGCCCGGGGAGAAAGCGATGACGTGGCCGAACAGGTCCCCGTTGGCCAGCCCCGGGCCCAGCGCGTAGGAAGCGCCGTCGGAGAACCCGGCGATACCGATCCGCTCTGGATCCACCGCCACGGCGTCGAACGCGCGGTGCGGTGCGCGGTCGATGACATCGATGTCAGGACCGAAGCCGTCGCGGACACCGTCCCACGTCGAGCCCCGCGAGACCGGAACGAGGACGGCGGTCCTGTACTGGTCGGCGATCGTCTGCAGCACGGCCAGGCTGCCCGTCCGGAGTCCACCGGCCCCGGGCCGGAGCCCGGAGCCCGGGAACGGCGACAGCGCCGACGAGCGCCCAACAGCCTCCGGCAGTTCCTGCAGAGTCGAGCACGAGACGAGGCCCGGACCTGCCGAGGGAGGGAACAAGGGCCTACTGCGGACGGGTCGCCGCGCCGTCGAGCCACAGGGTGTCCGTCCGGTCGCGGTGGGTCCCCGTGCTCCCGACGTGCTTGGCGCTGATGCCGGGACCCTCGGTGATGACGTGGACCAGCGCCATGGCGTGGCCACGGCCGATGCCGTAGTCCTCTCTGAGCCACTCGATGATCGGGGTCGCCCTGGTCGATGCGTCGAACCCGCGCTCGTGCGCCAGGTCGACCAGCTGCCGCGGCGTCAGCCTCGTCTTCGCTTCGATGCTGTCCAGATAGGCCTGGAAGGACATGCGGCCACCTTCGACTTCCGGCGCCGTTGTTCGGCGCGCTCCGGGGTGATCAGTCTGGGTTCCGTCGTCCATGTGGTCAAGAAGGCCGAGGCCGGCCCCCGTCTCGTCGGCGCGGCGCTCCCGGAGACGCTCCGTGGCAGATCCCCCGGCGGCACACTCCCCTGCCCCCGCTCTGCCTCATCTGCCGATGACTCTGGTCAG
Source organism: Kocuria sp. SM24M-10 (assembly GCF_001027955.1). Lineage (NCBI taxonomy): Bacteria > Bacillati > Actinomycetota > Actinomycetes > Micrococcales > Micrococcaceae > Kocuria > Kocuria sp. SM24M-10. The sequence continues at coordinate 12,379 of NZ_LDNX01000092.1, forward strand.
CCACCCCAGCAGAGGCACGACGCTGAGGACATCCAGCACGCGGTCCAGAAGATGCCCCATTCTCCACCACCCACTCGGATTCTGCGGCGGGTCCTGTCTGGTCCTGGTCATGGACTGCTCCCTTCCTGCCCGACGACGGACGCGGCCGACGGCTCCTGCCCCACCGTTCCCGATGGCTCCGCCGGGTCGGCGCAGGACAGCCCGGGCACCGGAACAGCATTCGCGGATCTCTGCCGCCCCGGGTACGACGACCGTGCCCACCGCAGGCTCCGCTTCCGGCACCGAGTGGACCCGGGGGTGGATTCCGGTTCGTCCTGTGGCGTCGCCCGGTTTCCCTCGGACGGGTTCCGGCGCCGCCCCCTCATCCTGAGGTCTGTCAGGGACCTGGGTGTCCTGCCCACCAGGCCGGCGCCGATGATCCTGTCCGCGCCGGGCACAGCGGCCAGCTTCAGCGCAGTACGGCGCAGCCGGAGCCGCAGCCGCGAGGAGGGCAGGAACCACTGCGCGCTGCGGCGGCCGGCCTCCTGCTTCGCCTGGACGACCGGCTTCCAGGCCTGCTCGTAGCGGGACAGGGCGTCCTCGACCGGGCCCCCGGCCGTCAGCTGCTCGCCGAGGACATAGGCTCCGGCGACCGCCAGCGAGGCACCCTGACCCGCGAGCAGGGAGACGGCCTGACAGGCATCACCGAGCAGGACGACGCGGCCGTGATGCCATTGCGGCACCTCGACCTGGGCGACCAGGTCGTAGAACAGGTCGCACGGCGGCGGACAGGCCGCCAGCGCCCGGGGTGCGACCCAGCCGGGTGAGGAGTAGGCGCGTCGCATCGCGGCGCGGGTGTCCGCGGGGATCACCGCGACCGGGTCGCGGTGAACGGCGAACGCGGCGACCCGTCCGTCGCGCAGCCCGTAGAACCCCATCGCACGGTCGACCGTGTCGGTCAGAGCGTAGCTGCTGCCGATACGTCGCCGGATCACGGGGTCGTCGAAGACGTAGGCCGCCGTGTGGAAGCCCAGGTAGCGGAAGAACTGCGCTTCGTCCCCGAAGACCATCTGACGGATCGAGGAGTGGATGCCGTCCGCGCCGACCAGCAGATCGACCTCCATGACGGTGCTGTCGGTCAGGACCACACGGACGCCGGCCGGCAGGAGGTCCAGGGACCCGACCGTGCACCCGAACCGCAGCTCGGCCTCCGGTGCGACCTGCTCGCGCAGGGCCCGTTCCAGATCGGGCCGCATCAGGGTCAACAGCCGCCCGTCGACCAGCCGGGCGGCGCGCACGTAGTCGATGCCGGCGCGGCGCCGCCCCGAGGCATCGACGTAGGACACCTCCTCGATCGGGTAGGCGAGCTCGCGCAGCCGCGGCAGCAGACCCATCGCCTCGGCCGCGTCGTAGCCCAGGCCGAAGAAGTCGATCATGTACCCCTGCTCCCGGGGGCGTGGCGCTCGCTCCACCACGGTGACCGCCCATCCGTGGGCGCTCAGCCGCTGCGCCAGCGCGAGACCGGCGATGCCGGCTCCGCAGATCAAGGCTCTCATCATCCCTCGCCCCCCTTTCCCAGCGTCCCGCTCGGAGGGTCACCCAGCAGCCGGCGCAGCACCGGCGCGACCTCCTCGGGAGTCATCGTCGGCTGCAGGGCCCGGTGCAGCATCACACCGTCCAGCGTTGCGACCAGCACGGCGGCCGTCGCGGCGGGCGCCGGCGTGCCCCTCGTGTCGAGCCAGGCGGCCACGGCGGCGCGCACTTCGTCGAGCATCCGGCTGAGCTCCACCCGCAGCTGGGGGTCCCGGGTCGCCGCGAGGTAGGCCTCGACGAACAGCAAGGACGTCGGGTCCGTCCCGTCGAAGTCGTCGAAGGACGCGAGTAGTCGCCCGAGCGCCTCGTCCCCGGATTCCGCCTCGGAGAGCATGGGCGGGACCGCAGCCAGCACGTCTCCCATCACCTGGACGACGGTCTGCCGGAGAAGCGACGGCACCGATCCGAAGTGGTAGTGCACCAGCCCAGGGGCCACGCCGGCCCTCCGTGCCACGACCCGGGTGCTCACCCCGCGCCAGCCCAGCTGGGGGATCAGCTCCGCGGCGGCCGCCAGCAGCCGCCGGCGGACCTCGACACCGCGCGCGGACGAGGTCGACGAACCCATGGCCTCCACCTTCGGTTGGGCACCTGCCTTGGTCAGTTGCCCAAATTCTAGCCACGCCGGGGACGAGTCGGAGCGGTGCGGATTCTCCCCCCCTGCTCGACGGTCTGCTCACCGCACTCCGGGAGCTCCCGGCGGCCGAGATCCACGTGCCGCGCAGGCGGGTCCGTCGTCCGCCTGACCACGAGGACCTCACCGATCCGGCCGGGACCCACCCCGTCACGCTCGACCGTCACCGCGAAGCGGTGACCGAACTCGAGGACCGCGACGCACCCTGAAGCAGACGGTGCTGCGCCCGGCACCGAGGTGACATCGGTGCCGGGCGCAGCCACGGTTCTGACGGCCGGTCGGCCTCAGCCGCCGAGGCCGGCTCGATGGGCGGTTCCCACCTGATCGACCTTGCGGTGGAAGCGCATCCCGGCCATCCCACCCAGCACCGCCCCGATCAGCGGGACCAGCGCGGCGATGACCAGGGCGATGATCCCCCCGGTCGTCAGGGCTCCCTCGCCGATCGGGATCCGGGGGAAGCCGTTGAGCTGAGCCAGGACGTTGAACTGGGATCCGGCCAGCGCGCCGAGCACCGCCAGCACGATGGCGATCAGGAGGGCCCACAGCCACACGGCGATCCCCTGCTTGGCCCCGTCGAAACGCGCCATGCGCCCGGCCACGTACCCGCCGCAGAAGTAGGCGATGAGCAGGATCAGTGCCAGCACGATGCCGCTGACGATCCCCACCGTGGTCGCGTCCTGGGCGGCCTGCTGGGCGACCTGACCCGGATCCGTGTTGGTGGCCACTCCCACTCCGGCCCCGATGGCCGAGAGCAGCGCGGTGAGCAGCACCGCCATGCCGGTGGCGGTGAGCCAGCCGAAGAACGCCGAGCCGAACTTCATGCCGCCGTACTCTTCTCGTTCGGCGGCCACGACGTCGTTGCGCCGCCCCCTGGGGGTGGTGGCTCCGGAGAAGTTCTGATCCGTCATGGTGTCCTCCTGAGAATCGTGTCCACGGCGCGCCGGGCACGACGCGCACCGGCCCACCGGTCGTGCTCCACGCCGAGCCGATCGAATGATCAGCGTGCTTAATACCTTTCCCGGGTTCCGTGCCGGGCGCAACCGCTCAGGGAGAGATGCCGAACATCATCAGGCCACGTCACAGCCCGATCCGCCCACCGAGGTCGCGCCGGTTGAGACCGACGTCGGAGGGGTTGGCCCTGTGCCCACCGGCCCGGCTCGGAGGGTGGACACTGCGGTGAGACAGGCCCCGGTCATTCCCCCGGGCACTGGCGCTGGGCGGAGGCCGGGAAGTCGGGGATCGGCCGGGCCTGGGCCTCCTGGAGCGTCTCGGCGACGCCGTTGGCCTCGATGTCGGCGATCAGCCAGTCCATCTCGTCGATCTCCCGCCGCTGGGCCTCGCTGATCTCCACCGCCAGTTGGCACACCCGCACATCGGCCAGCTCGGCGCGCTCGGAGCGGGTGATCGCCAAGGAGTGGTGCGGGATCATCGAGCTCATGTACGCGGTGTCCTGCACCGTGGTCTGGCTGCGGTCCAGGAACGCCCCACCGCCCAACATCAGGAGTCCGACCACGACCACGGCCACGTTGGCCTTGGTGTTCTGGTACATGTTCAGCATCCAGGCGAGCATGACCAGGACCATGGTCCCACCCATGGTCAGGGTCATGAACAGCCGGTTCTCGCTCCAGCGCACGTGACTCCACTCCCAGGAGCCGATGAACATGGTCGCGTACATCACCACCATGGCCGTGAGGATCATGGCCGCAAAGCGCCAGTACATCTTCAGGCCCCCGTGGGGCGAGCGTCCGTTCTGCTGATCGCCCTCGTGCTGGTCCTGGCCGTGCTGGTTGTGCTCCTGCTGGTGCTCGTGGTTCCGGTCGTTGCTGGTGCTGGGCACGGGTCCCCTCCGTTCTGCCGGTGCTGGATCGGTCGCGGCAACGTGGCGCCGCCGGCCGTGACGTACTACCGACGGTAGACCTCTGGTCCCTTCCGGTGGGCCGGAGGCGATGAAGATTCTGCGAAGAAGCGTCCTCCCTCCTCCGGTGAACGGGCGGGAGCGTGCGTCAGTGCTCGGCGTTCCGATCCTCGCTGCGGGCGCGGCGCCGTTCCAGGGTCCGGGTCCGGTGGAAGCGCTCCAGCTGCGCCAGAAGCTGTTCGTGCGTGGCCTGGTGGCGGCGGGCGTGGCGGCGGATCTCCCAGGGGTAGTAGAACGGCTGGGAGGCGATCCGCTCGTCGGTGCGCCAGGTGCCGTCGAGGAGGTAGCGCGCCACCGTGTTGGCGAAGGCGAGGATCGGCACCGCGAACAGCGCCCCGGCGATGCCGTAGAGGATCGACCCGGTGGCCACGGCCAGGAACACGGCCAGCGGGTGCAGGGACACCGCCTTGCCCAGGATCAGCGGCTGCAGCACGTTGCCCTCCAGCTGCTGGACGAGGACCACCACGCCCAGCATCAGCAGCGCGTTCGTCGTCCCGTTGGCCACCAGCGCCACCAGCACCGCCACCGCCCCGGTGGCCACCGCCCCCACGATGGGGATGAAGGAGCCCAGGAACACCAGGATCCCGATCGGCAGGGCCAGGGGCACCCCGAGCACGGCGGCCCCGGTGCCGATGCCCACCGCGTCGATGGCGGCCACCAGTCCCTGGGCGCGGGCGTACTGGACCAGGGCCTCCCAGCCGTTGCGTCCCGCGCCGTTGACCGCCCGGCGGGCCGGCAGCGGGAAGAGCCCGACGACGAACAGCCAGATCCGCTCCCCGTCGGCCAACAGGAACAGCAGGGTGAAGAGCAGGACGAGGATGCCGGTGAGCACGTGCCCGGCCGTGGCCCCGAAGGACAGTGCCCCGTCGAGCAGGGCCTCGCTGTTGTCCTGGACCGTGGCCCCGAGGTCGGTGACCCAGGCCTCCAGGTTTCCCGTGCCGAAGTTCAGGGGGGTGTCCTGCAGCCGGTCCAGCAGCTCCCCGGTGCCGGCCACCACGCTGCCGGAGAGCTCGGCGAAGCCGACCACGATCTGCTGGCCCGCCAGCACGAGCATTCCCACGACGAAGCCCACCAGTCCCAGCACGGTGGCACCGGCGGCCGCCCCGGCCGGCACCCGGTGGCTGCGCGCCCACTTCGTCAGGGGAAAGAGCAGACCCGCCAGCAGGCCCGCCAGCAGCACCGGGACGACGACCACCGTGACCGTGGAGAGCAGATAGCCGGCCACGCCCACGGCCGCGGCCACGACCAGCACCCGCCAGGACCAGGCCGCGGCCACCCGCACCGGCACGGGCACCGCTGCTGCGGCACTGCCGTGCGCTGAGGGCAGCTCACGTTCTGGCCCCGGTTCGGCGGGGCGCTGCGCGCCGTGAGCGGTCGAGGCCATGGGTCGATCCTGACACGGTCATCGCTCAGCAGCCCCACGGGGCGCTGAACTCGGGGTGCATGTGCGGGGCCGGGCCCCGGCCGGCCGGGCCTCCGGTCCGGGAATGCCCGCCCCATGGTGGTGGTCGACGTCGGCCGGGAGTCACTCCTGCTCGAGGATCTCCCCGCGGGTGGCCATGAGGTAGGGCTCGCCCACGTAGTCGGCGTAGAGCTCGTCCTCCAGGTCGATGCCCAGCTCGTCCTCGGTGGCGGCGATGTCGAAGTCCTGGGCGACCGTGCCGGTCACCTGCACCACCTGCCCGTCGTCCAGGGGCGGGATCTCCTGCTCCTCGACGATCAGCAGCGGGTCCACCGCGGTGCCGGAGGCCCCGGCAATGACGAACGTGTCGGTCGACAGCGTCTCGGTCACCTCCGCCGAGAGGGTCACCTCCTGACCGGCGTAGGTCTCGCTCTCGTCGTAGAAATCCTGGTCGTAGTTGCCGATGAACGTGTCCCCTGCCGTCGGGTTGTTGTCCGGGGCGGGCGATGACTCCAGGACCTCGCCCTCGGAGACGTCTTCCACGTCCGTGCCCTCCTCAGGGCCCTCGGTGTTGCATCCGGCCAGCCCGAGTCCGGCGACGGCGACGATGCCGGCGGCCATCGCCCGGGTGCTGCGTCGGTCTCGTGTCCTCATGGTGCGCCTCCTGCGGTGCGGTCGTTCTCGCCGAGGGCCTGCTCGAGCTGCGCCCACGGCCTGATGCCCATCGACCCTAAGGAAGCTGTTCATCCCTTTGCAAGGAGCACCCGGCCCTTCTGCGCGTCTTCCGACCGCGCCGTGAGCAGATCGTTATGCCTGGCCGGCGCGCCCGGGACCACACACCCCTCCGGCCGATGCTCCCCCGATCACCGTCGTGGGCCGCGGGCTCACCGTGCCCGCCAGCTCCTCGAGCGCAGGGGCCGGCGCTGCTCTAGTTGCTCACGGCCGGGGCGTCGGTGACGTGACGGGTGTCCAGCAGCTGGGTCACGGCGAAGGCGGCGATGTCACCGGCGGCCGCGCAGCACCCCAGGTCGTCGCGGCCGAAGTAGCCCACGTACTTCAGCCCCGGCCCCCGGCCGCCGGTGTGGCGCAGGAACCGCACGAGCGTCCAGTCCAGCCCCGTGCCGGTGACCAGGGCCATCATCTGCTGCATCCGGTGCTGCACCCGCGGGTGCACCACCCGGAGGTAGGCCCGGTGGACACGGACCCGGGCGGTCGGGCGCTCGCTCGGGCACAGCCCGACGGCGGGGCTGCCCAGGCCGATGTACCGGCGCACCCCGTGCCGGGCCATCGCGGCCACCACGACCCCGGTGCCCTCCACCAGGTGGGCACCGTGCCGGGTCAGCCGAGGATCGAGGGCGTTGACCACCGCCTCCCCCCACCCCACGGCGGCGCCGACGGCCACCGGGTCGGTGAGCCGCCCGGTGCTCAGCCGCACCCGCGGCCCCCAGGCGACCGGCACCGTGGTGGGGTCGGTGACGAAGACCCGCACCGTGTAGCCCCGGCACAGCAGCTCCTCCACGACCTGGCGGCCGATGTCGTTCTCGGCCCCGAAAACGCTCACCCGCATGAGGTCCCCCGATCCCTCGATCATGCACACCTCGTGGGCCCAGGCTAGACGCCCCGGAGCCCCACAGGACCTGGCAACAGCGTGGCAACACCCTGGAAGCAGCACGAGGACCGCCTCCCGCCGCTGCCACCGAGCCCACAGGCTGGTCAGCGCCCAGTACGCCTTTCCCGACGCCGAGGAGAGCGCCGGCGCGGAGGTCACCGGCACCCTGGCAATGGACTTCCAGGGTCGTGTCGACCAGGACGACGTGGACGAGGTAGCCGGCTGCTGCGACCGGCACATCGGCCGGTCCTCCTCGGACCAGGCCGGTCTCGGCGCCGAGCAGTCCTGCGCGGGTGACGACCGGGGCGGGTCAGGCCCGGTGCAGCTCGATGGTCAGCAGCTGGGGCGGGGCGTTGATCCGCACCGGGGCCAGGCTGAAGCCGATCCCGCAGGTCACGAACATCTCGTTGCCCTCAGCCCCGTAGTCGGGCGGGGCGAAGCCGTCGGCGACGATCTCCTCCTCCTCGGTCAGCCCCAGATAGGACCACCGGGACAGCAGCGGCACCGCGATCTGGCCGCAGTGGGTGTGCCCGGCCACCGCCATCGGGGCGGCACCGGCGGGCAGCTCCGGGAACGTGGTGGGGTCGTGCATCATCACCAGCCGCGGGGCGGCCTCCGGCACGCCGTCGAAGGCCTCCTGGGGCGCGGCCTTCCCGACCGACGACGGCCCGATCCCGACCATGAACAACCCGGGGCCGGGAGCGGCGCCGGGCACCGGGACGGCCTCGTTGGCCAGCACCTCGATGCCGTGCTCCTCGAAGGCGGTGGTGAGCTCCTCCACGGCACCGACGGCGTAGTCGTGGTTGCCCATCACCGCGTACACCGGGATTCCGGCCCCGGTCAGCGGGTCCAGCAGTCGGGTGACGTCCTGCACGCGCTCATCGAGGTCGGCCTCGCTCCGGTAGACGAAGTCCCCGGGCAGCAGCACCGCTTCCGGGTCGGCGGCCACGGTGGTCTCCACGACGCGTTCGATCATTCCGGTGTTGTCCCACCACATGCCGACCTGCAGGTCGGAGAACACCATCACCTCAGCGCCCTCCCACCCCGGACCCAGCCCGGGGATGCGGGCCTGGATGCGCTCCTCGTCGAGAAACAGCCGCGGCTCGACCGCCACCCCGTACCCGGTCACGAGCAGTCCGAGGACGGCCAGCACGGCCACGATCCCGGTCAACCAGGACCTGACACGGCTGTGCCGGTGCCGCCGGCCCTCGTCGGCGTGCGCGGAGGAGTTCATCGACATCCTTTCTGCTGTGGACCGCACACCGATGGGCACCACCGGCGCCGGCAGGCACCACCTCGGCGGCCGGATCTCTCGTCCCCCAAGCTGGCGACCACGCCGCGACGGGCCGGGCCGGGCCGGGCCGGGGCCATGGTCACCGTCGTCGAACGGGTGCCCGGTTCGCTCGACCCGAACGGGAACCCTCCCCACCTCACCGGTGGGGAGGGTTCCGTATCCCCCCGGGGATCAGGGGTCCTGCTCGATGACCTGGACGTCCTCGGCGACCACGCCGAGGTCGAGCTCACGCTCGACCAGGTAGGACGTCTCGCTCTCGTCGAAGTCGACTCCCCAGCCGGTCTCGATGTCGGTCTCCAGGATCTGGCGGACCGTGCCGGTGACCTGGACCATGTCCCCGTCCTGGATGTCCTCGGCGGACGCGTTCACGCCCACCACGGGGGTTTCGTCCTCACCGACGGTGAAGAGGTTCGGGCCGAGGATCTCGGTGACCTCGTTCTGCATCGTGACCGTCTCGTTGAGAATGGCGGCCTCCGCGGTGGGACCCGCCTCCTGGGCCTCCTGGACCGGCGTCTCCTCGGCACAACCGACCATCAGCGCCGAGGCGACAGCCGCCGCGGCCGGCAGAGCGAACATTGTTTTCTTCGATCTGGTCGACATGATGTTCTCCGTTCGACTCGATGGTTTTCTGCTGGTCATTCCAACGTAGGAGCTCAGCCTCCTCCGTATCTCCGAAACCCGTCACACGGGCATAACGAAGTCCTGGACACCAGGTGGACATCACGTCACCGGACCCACCATGGACGCCCCACCGGGGCGGGTGCCCCAGGGGGGGGGTGCTGCTGGGCGGTGTTGTCGAGATGCTTCTCGAATCGGGGTCCGGACGGCCACTCCGCCGACTGGGTCCGAGACGGTCCCGGCTGCTGCATCGATCACGGTGCCGGCGCCCCCGCCACGGGAGCATTGCGGCGGCACCGTGAGCCGGTCGTCGTCCAGGCGTGGACTCGGAACTGCTGGCGCTTCGTCGGGTTGGCTACGCTCTGCGGGTCTCGCGGGCCGTACTCGCCAGGAACGGACGCCCCGCAATGTCAGCCCGGACTCCGAGCGGTGCCGCCCGCGACCTGCTCCCCCATCTGCTGCTGGACCCCGAGGACATCGTCGAGTTGCTCAACGAGTTCACCGCCACCCTGGCCCGCCGCCCGGCCCCCGAGGGCACCGACGTCTGGTGCGGGGTCACCCTGTTGCGTGCACGCGAAGGAACCACGGTGGCTTCTTCCAGCCCCGAGGCCGAAGCCCTGGACGAGACCCAGAACCGGTTCCGCAACTGCCCCTGCTTGACCACGATCCGAGAGCACACCGTGGTGCGTGTCGGTGATGTGGCCGCCGACTCCCGGTGGGCCGTCTCCAGCCACCGCAACACCAAGCTGCGCGACGTGGCCGCGGAACTGGTCGCCACCGTGGGCACAGGTCCGGCCACCACCCACTTCGACACCTGACCCCGTCCAGCACCCGGTGCTTCCGCCCCGACCTGCCGGTAAGGCTGTGCCACTGTGGATGCCTCCGGAGGAGATCCCACGCCGGCGACGTGGCAGGAACCCTCCACCACAGGCGTCGGCCACGGGGCGCCCCGGTGGGCCGGGAAGGGGCGGTGCACCCATCGGGCGGGCGGTGGGACCGGCTGGTGCCGCTGCGATGTCTGCCCATATAGTCAGTACGGTGATCATCAAGTCGAGGTGCCTTCGTGCCTGAGTGGCTGCTCGCCGGTGGCGCCGGCCTCGTCGCGGGGGCCGCGTTGCTGCTGGGCGCGATGATCGCCTGGTTCGTCCGGGTGCCGGCCCAGGTGATCGCGGTGGTGATGGCTTTCGGGTCCGGGGTGCTGATCTCCGCGCTGTCCTTCGAGCTGGTGGAGGAAGCCGTGGAGCGCGGCGGGCTGGGACCCACCGCGTGGGGGTTCCTGGTCGGGGCGGTCGCCTACGTGGCCCTCAACGTCCTGCTGGCCCGGCAGGGAGCCCAGCACCGGAAGCGCTCCGGGGATCAGCAGCCCTCTTCGTCCGAGCAGTCCGGCAGCGGCGGGGCGATCGCGATCGGGGCGCTGCTGGACGGGGTGCCCGAATCCATGGTGCTGGGACTGAGCCTGCTCACCGGGGGCGGTCTGAGCCTGCCGATGTTCGCCGCGGTGTTCATCTCCAACGTCCCGGAGGGGCTCTCCAGCAGCGCCGGGATGAAGAACGCCGGGCGCGGGCCCGGGTACGTGTTCGGCATCTGGGGGGCGATCGCGGTGGCTTCGGGCCTGGCGGCCCTGGCCGGCTACCTGCTGCTGGACGGGGCTCCACCGGCCACGCTGGCCTTCGTCAACGCCCTGGCGGCCGGGGCGATCCTGGCGATGATCACCGACACCATGATCCCCGAGGCCTTCGAGAAGGCAGCCCTGTACTCCGGGCTGATCGCCACCCTGGGCTTCCTGGCGGCCTTCAGCCTCCACACCCTGGGCTGAACGGCGACATCCCCGGACCGAAGGCCGGCGGGACGTCGTGGGTGGTCGGGGAACGATCCGGGGCCGGCGGGGCAGCCGCCGGCCCGTCTTCCCCGGCCGGCCCGTCGGCCACCCCGGCCGCGTCAGGAACACCGTCGCCTTCGGACCCGGACTCCGCAGCCCGTGTGACCGACGTCGACGACGTCGTCACCCGGGAACCCGGCTCGCAGACGACCGAGCCGTTGCCCGAGGACTTCGACTACTCCAACACCAACTACATCCTGCTGGGGATGGTGACCGAGCAGGTCACCGGGCAGCCGGTCGGGGAGGTCTTCGAGGAGCAGAGCTTCGCCCCCCTCGGACTCGACGAGACCACTTGGTCCGGGGAGTCCATCGAGCTGCCGGAGCCCTACGCGCAGGGTTTCACCCTGCCGGGCGACACCGCGACTCCCGAGGCCCCGGCTCACGCCTCCCACGGGAACCCCTCCTGGGGCTCCACCGCCCGGGCTCTGATCTCGGACGTGGAGGACCTGCTCGTCCACGGCCGCGCCATGGGCACCGCACACGGAATGCTGGAGCCGCAGACCCTGCGCCACCCCGGCCACACGGATCCTCGCCGGGGTCTCCACGGCCTTGGGCCAGACCTTCGCACCCGACCCGGAACGCCGACCGGCACACACCACGTCCTCACAGGTCACCGATCCCGTGCCGGCGGCGAAACCCGGCGCGGGCGGCAATGCTCGCTCGCGGCGCGACAGCAGTCCGCGCCGTGACGACGTGCCTGCACGCTCCGGCACCGCTGCGCACGAGGCTTCACCGCCCGTCCTGCCGACTGCGGGCGCCGGACGACCTCGCGATCCCCTGGGTCAGGGCGAGCTCCGGGTCCGGGAGGGCATCCGCGGGGGTGGGGGCACGGCCCAGGGGGCGGAACGAGCTGGGCCACGCATGCGCTGGTACCGGCGGCGGTTCAGCCGGCTGACCCGATCGGCCGTGCTCTCCTTCGGGGAGACGGGATCGGGTCCCAGCACCGGGTCCTCGCCGAATTGGTAGCGGGTCGTCCACACCTGCAGGACCGACCAGGCGACGGCGGTCAGCGGCACCGCCAGCACCGCTCCGGCGACCCCGGCGAGCACGCTCCCTGCGGCGAGGGCCAGCAGCACCACCAGTCCGTGCAGGCGCAGCGTGTGACCCAGCACCACGGGGTGCAGGAAGTAGCCCTCGAGGTGATTGACGACCACCACGATCAGGACGACGATCAGCGCTGCGACCGGACCATGGGTCACCAGCGCCACCAGCGCGGCCAGTGTTCCGGCAACCAGCGCGCCGACGATGGGCACGAAGGCGGTGAGGAACACGATGACCGTCAGCGGGACGATCAGGGGCACGCCCAGCGCCCAGAGCCCGATCCCGATGAAGGCGGCGTCGACGGTGGCGATCAGGGCGATGCCGTGCACGTAGGAGCCCAGGATGCTGACCACCCGGTCCCCGGACTCGGCGAGTCCGGCCCGGGTGTTCCCGGCGAACCAGCGCAGCACGAAGTTCCACAGCCGCGGGCCGTCCTTGAGGAAGAAGAACAGGACGACGACCATCAGCACGGTGCCGGTCAGCACCTCGGAAGCGACCGTCACACCGCTCAGAGCGCTCTGCCGCGTACCGGCGCTGGCCAGGTAGTCCCGCAGCTGCGCCAGGGCCGCGTTGACCGTGCCCGCGTCCACCGGCAGCGGCCCGGCCGCGAGCAGCTGCTGCAGGTGCTCCCAGCCGGTGGTGGACGCGGTCACGAGGTCGTCGAGCTGTCCGCGCACGCCCAGCACCGCTCCGGTGACGATCCCGCCCATGACGCCGAGCAGGCCCACGAAGACGGTGACGGCCGCCCCGGTGCCGCCCCACCCGTGGCGGGTCAACCGAACCACCAGCGGGCGGACCGCGCAGGCGAGGATGAGCGCGATCAACGCCGCCAGGACGACGACCCTCAGCGCCAGGAGCGCGTAGAGGACCATCGCGGCCACGGCCGTGATGGCCAGCAGCTGCACGGCCCGGGCCCCGGCCCGGCCCAGCCCGTCGGCCCACGGGGACACCGTCTGTGGCGCAGGAGGCGACGGTGCACCGGCGGAGGCCGTTCCCGGAGGCAGGAGCGCGCGGGGCGAAAATTCCGCCTCGTGGCGCTCCGACTGGTGGCGAACAGCGAGAAAGTGCGGAAAGGTGCGCACAGGGACCACTTCCTCCGGCCGGTGGACGCCGACGCGGCTCATCGTACGCCTGCCGGCGGAGATAGGACCCCGGCGTCCTGGACCCGACGGCGGTCGTCGCCACACGCCCCTGGCGACTGTCCCGGCGGCGGCACCACGTCCTGCCGAGGCCGCCGAGAGCCTCCGGCACAGAGGCGCCGCGCACCCGTGGACGAGCTCCACCGGCGCCCGCCGGGGTCCGGTCTAATCGACGAGGAACCGGCCGATGGCCAGGAACCGCAGCGCGTCCGCGGTCAGGAACAGGCCCACCAGGCCCAGTGCGATGCCGAGCAGCCGATGGGCCAGCGGGCCCAGGCGCTGCTGTGCGGCCGTCACGAGACGCACCATGGCGGTGTGCCTCTTGGCCAGGACGGCGACGAGGAGCAGGGCCAACGGCAGCTGGGAGATGGCGGCCCAGAGGATCCATCCGGTGCCGACCAGCCACTGGGGTTGACTGCCTGCGGTGGTCACGAAGATCTCGAACGGCACGTCGAACACGACGATGCCGATGAATCCGAGGGCAGTGAGGTACAGACCCGCCACGTTGGGAGGACGCCGGGTCGAGCCCCTCGCGTCGTGACGGTGTCGGACCAGGTGGTGCGCGGCATAACCGAGCAGCCCCGCACCCACGGCCAGTTCGATCCAGGCCGCTGTGGCCCCGTCGCGGAGCAGTACGTGCCAGTCCACCCGGGACAGCCGCGAACCGATCAGTGCGGTCACTCCGATCCCGCAGGCCGCGGTTCCCGAGATCAGCAGGGCTCCGAAGCCCAGCACGTGCCGGTGGGGAATCCCGGAGCCCAGCGCGGCGGCCCCGATCAGGGCGGGGCCGGGGTCGAAGCCGCCCAGGCCGGTCGCGGCCGCTGCTCCCAGAAAGCTCCAGAGGTCCACCGCTTGCCCTTCCACCGCCGCGCCGGCCGCTTCATCGACCTGCCGATCAACGTGCTCTGTCTATTGCAGGACCGCTCCCGTGCCTAGGCTGGCAGCGGATGTCACCGGGAAGGATCCGCGCCCATGGGAAGTTCCGCACTGGTCCCCTCGGTTCCCACGGCCAGCGACGTCGACGGGCCGGTGCCCGAGGCCGACCGCGCTCCGGTGCCGCCCGCCCGAGAGCGGTGGGCGCGGATCCTGATCCGGGCTTTCGCCCTGGCCACGGTGGTCGCCCTCCTGCTGTGGCTCGTGCGTCTGCTGAGACCGTCCCTCGTGCACTGGCCGACCGTGGTCCTGGGCGCGCTCAACATCCCGTTGAGCCCGTCGCTGGTCTCGGTCGTCACGCTGTTGCTGCTCACCGGTGCCCTCGTCCGGCGCAAGCGCATGGCGCTGGTGGTCGTGGCTGCCTTCGAGGTCGCCGGAATGCTGATCTCCGCGGCCATCCTCGTCGGCGCGTTGGGGTTCGGCCTCGAGGTGGACCGGATCCGGACGACGGGACCCGCACATCTCGCCTTCGAGGTGCTGGCCGTGGTGATCGGCCTGCCCCTGCTGTGGCTGACCTGGTGGGTGCGGGACGCCTTCCCGGCCCGGACCCGGTCCGGAGCCGGTGGTGCCGCTGCGCTGACGCTCGTCGCGGGGACCGCTGCGTCCGTGGCCCTCACGCACCTCCTGCTCCTGGCCGTCACCGCCACGGCGGTCGACGACTGGCGTGTCCTGGCCGCGGCGATCTCTCGCGCCCTGGGAGTCCCGGTCGGGAATCCGCGCTACCACGAGGCGGTGCCCGAATGGATCCCGCTGCTCACGTCGCTGCTGCTGGCCCTGACCCTGCTCTCGGCGCTCTACGTGTTCCTCCGCCCGTCGCGGCGCAACGAGGAGTGGTCGGGTGAACAGGAGGTGGCACTGCGTGCTCTGCTGACGGCCCACGGAGAGGACGACTCGCTGGGCTACTTCGCCACACGCCGTGACAAGGAGATCGTCTACTCCCCCGATGCCCGGGCAGCGGTGGCATACCGGGTGGTCGGCGGCGTGTCGCTGGCCTCCGGCGACCCGGTGGGTGACCCGTCGTCCTGGCCCCAGGCCGTGGCCGCGTGGAAGGACCGGGCGCGCCGGTACGGCTGGGCCCCGGCGGTGCTGGCGGCCTCCGAGGCCGGAGCGAGGGCGCATGCCGCCGCGGGGCTGGCGGTGACCGCGCTGGGGGACGAGGCCGTGCTGCACACCGACCGGTTCTCCCTGGCCAGCACGTCGATGACCGAGGTGCGCCGGGCGGTGCGCCGAGCCGGCCGGGAGGGGCTGAGCGTGCGGATCCGCCGCCACGCGGAGCTGCCCGCCGATGAGCTGGGGCAACTGGGTGCCCTGGCGGAGCAGTGGCGCGGGAACGAACGGGACCGCGGGTTCTCCATGGCGCTGAACCGGTGGGGCGATCCGGCGGACGAGCAGTGCGTGGTGGTGACTGCGCATCGCGGCGAGGACGAGGTGGTGGGACTGCTCTCGTTCGTGCCCTGGGGGCGGCGTGGCCTTTCCCTGGACGTGATGCGCCGCTCCCCCGAGGCGCCGAACGGAACCACCGAGATGATGGTCGCCGAACTCATGGACAAGGGCTCGGCGCGCGGGATCACGAAGGTGTCGCTGAACTTCGCGATGTTCCGCTCGGTCTTCGCCGACGCCGAGCTGCTGGGCGCCGGCGGGCTGACCAGGATGCACAGTTCGGTGCTGGGGTTCTTCGACCGGTTCTTCCAGCTGGAACGTCTCTACCGAGCCAACGCCAAGTACCGCCCGGAGTGGGTGCCCCGGTATCTCTGTTTCGACGGCGCCCTCGCCCTGGCCCGCGCCGGGGCCGCGGCAGGCCAGGCCGAGGGGTTCCTGCCCATGCCGTTCACCGCACCGGCAGGCGGGCACCGGCTCGACGAGAGCCAGCTGCGCCGGATCCGGGCCCTCCAGGAGGTGCCGGTGTCCGTGCGGGAGCCGCGACGCAGCCGGCAGACCCAGGACCGGCTCCGGCACGCGCGCATGCTCCAGGAGGCCGGCGCGCCCCCGTACCCGATCGGAGTGGCGCCGGCCTCGTCCGTCGGGCTCGTGGATCCGGCCGCGGCCACGAGCACGACACCGCCCGACGGCGAGGTCGGGGCCCGACCCCGATGGCGGGTGCACGCACGGGTGCGGGCGATCCGCCACCACGGCGGGGTGGTCTTCCTCGACCTCACGGACGCCGGGACCACCCGGCAAGCCGTCCTCGAGCGCGACGTCCTCGGGGCGGAGCATTTCGGGGTGCTGACCCGGGCCCTGGACACCGGTGACCTCGTCGTCGTCGAGGCCCGCCCCGGCCGATCCCGGAACGGGACGCCCTCCCTGCTCGTGTCCGCCCTCACCGTGGTGGCCAAGGCCCTGCACCCGGTGCCCTTCTCCGGGTTCGAGGACCCGGAGGCGCGCCTGCGGCGCCGCTCCACCGACCTGATGGTGCACCCGCAGGCGTCGACCGTGCTCGAGGACCGATCGGCCGCGATCACGGCCATGCGCCGGTTCCTCGTGGAAGCCGGCTATCGCGAGGTCGAGACCCCGATGCTCGCCACCGTCCACGGTGGGGCCTCCGCACGCCCGTTCCGCACGTACATCAACGCCTACGGCACCGCGCTCACCATGCGCATCGCCCCGGAACTGGCCCTCAAGCGGCTGCTCGTGGCCGGCTCGGGGCCCATCTTCGAGATCGGACGCAACTTCCGCAACGAAGGCGCGGACGCCACCCACAACCCGGAGTTCACCTCGTTGGAGGCCTACCAGCCGCTGGCGGACTACCACGACATGCGCGAACTGACCGATCGCCTCATCAAGACCATGGCCACCGCCCTGCACGGTTCGCCCCTGCTCCCCCTGCGCGACGTCCACGGCGCCGGCCGGGCCTCCGTGCTCACCGACGTCTCCGGACCCTGGCCCGTGGTGAGCGTCTCCGACGCCGTCTCACGGGCGGTCGGACGCCCCGTCTCGATCGACACCGATCTCGACGAGCTGCTGCAGATCGCCGGCGAGCACGAGGTCGCCATCGGGCCGGGCAAGGGAGCGGGGGCCGTGCTCGAGGAGCTCTACGGCGAGCTGGTGGAACCGGCCACCATCCACCCCACCTTCTACTGCGACTTCCCGGCCGAGACCTCCCCGCTGACCGCCCCTCATCGCAGCGTTCCCGGTCTCGTCGAACGCTGGGACCTGGTGGCCAACGGAATGGAGATCGGCACCGCGTACTCGGAACTGACGGATCCCGTCGAGCAGCGGCGGCGACTGACCGAGCAGTCCCTCAGAGCAGCCGCCGGGGACGTGGAGGCCATGGAGATCGACGAGGACTTCCTCTACGCCCTGGAGACGGGCATGCCCCCGGCCGGAGGCATGGGCATCGGGGTGGACCGGCTGGTGATGCTGCTCACGGACAGCACCACCATCCGTGAGGTGCTGACGTTCCCGTTCGTCCGTCCCTCGCCGTCGCGCAGCTGACCCGAGGGGTGGCCCCGCCGACGGCAACCGCTGCACATCGGCGATGCTCCCGGAGTCGAGCAGGACACGAGCTGAACGAACACCGTCACGTCGAGCACGTACCACCTTGTTGGCCAGCCGTTGGCACCCCGCCGTCGAATTCCAGCTCATGCCGTCGAACATCCCGACGGTGCGCACGTGTCCTCCTGCTGAACGGCCGGCACTCGGCTGATCCAGCACGCGAGGCAGGTCGCGCCACCGGCACGTCCGTGCGCGGGTGGTCCGTCTGCGCCCCATCCTTGGTCCCGGCGCCACGGCGATTTCCAGGCCGCCCCAGAGCTGCCGGACACCGGATTCCCACTGCCCTGGAACGGTGGCAACACGGCACGCGCGAGACTGCCGTGACCAGGGCTTCGGAGTTCACGAACGCCACCAGCTGTCGCCTCATGGCGCGGCGGGCCAATGTGCGGTGTGCCGGAGGTCCTGCCATCAGCTGAGGCACCTGCGGTGGGGGGACCAGCACCGGTGCTGCCGGGCACCACGGACACGGGTGGGACCGGCCCCGGCTCCGTGCAGATCCTTCTCTGGCTCCTGGTGCGTTCCCTCGTCCGGCCGGAGCGCGCCTGCCGGCTCCAGTGCGTCTTACGAGCACCTTCACCGTTGCTTCCCATTGCCGTTACCTGCTGTCGTCGGGCACGATGGCGAACCCGGCGGGTCTCGGCCGGCACGCTCGAATCGGTGCCGCCGTGCCGCGGCGGACGGAAGACTTCGATCGACGATGGAGCGCGCCATGCAGATGGGACTCGTAGGACTGGGCAAGATGGGCGGCAACATGCGGCAGCGGCTGCGCCAGGCCGGGCACACCGTGGTCGGCTTCGACACCGACCCCGGGCTCTCCGACGCCGAGAGCCTCACCGACATGGTGGAGCAGATCGACAGCACGCCCCGGGTCGTGTGGATCATGGTCCCGGACACGGTGGTGGACACCGTGATCGACGAGCTCGCCGGAGTGCTCGGGGAAGGCGACGTGATCATCGACGGCGGCAACTCCCGCTGGGTGCACGACCGTCCGCGGGCGCAGCGGCTGGCGGGCCGGGGCATCGAGTACCTGGACTGCGGGGTCTCCGGCGGCGTGTGGGGCATCACCCAGGGATATGCCCTCATGGTCGGCGGGGACGAGGGCACCGTGGCCAAGGTGCAGCCGATCTTCGACTCGCTCAAGCCGGCCGGTGAGTTCGGCTTCGTCCACGCCGGTGAGCACGGTGCCGGCCACTTCGCGAAGATGGTCCACAACGGCATCGAGTACGCCATCATGCAGGCCTACGCGGAGGGTTGGGAACTGCTCGAGGCCGCCGGGCACGTCCGCTCGGTCCGGGAGACCTTCAACTCCTGGCGGGAAGGGTCGGTCATCAAGTCCTGGCTGCTGGACCTGGCGGTGAACGCGCTCAACGAGGACGAGCACCTCGACCAGCTCAAGGGCTACGCCGAGGACTCGGGTGAGGGCCGATGGACGGTCGAGGCCGCCCTGGACCTCGCCGTGCCGGTGCCCAACATCGCCAACGCCCTCTTCGCCCGGTTCACCTCACGGCAGGACGAGGCTCCGGCGATGAAGATGATCGCGGCGATGCGCAACCAGTTCGGCGGGCACGCGGTCCGGGACGTGGGCGCGAGCCCGGAGCACATCGAGTCCGCTCCCGGCGAGGAGCCGGCCCACCCGGCAGAGCAGTGAGCTCCCCCGTCCCCCGACTCGTCAGGAAGCCCGGCAGAGCGACACCTGGCCCGGATGGCTACGGCGTCGTCGAGCGGGAACTGCTGCGGGACTCCGGGACCGTTCCCGGGTCGTGCAGGTCCAGTGCCGGGTCCTCCAAGCGGACCCGTGGCGGCGAGGTGACATCTGTGCCACGGAGGCGTGGAGGACGTCACCCGCTTTTCAGCGCCCCCCCGAAGCCCATGGGCCGTCCACCACGGCCTTCTTCCGTGCCGGGAAGTCATCCGGACGCGGTGGAGGAACGGTATCGCCGACAATTCCAGCAGCACGGCTCCGGGGGCGCCCGCCTCCGGCTGGGCACCCGTGAAGCCTCCGGTTCGGATGACGCCGCTTCCGCTGGGGGCAAGAAGTGTTACCCCGCGGAGGCCCAGTGCTCAGGCCCGGTGGACCCTGCCGGATACTCCTCCAGGGGCACCTGACCGGCCTGCCAGGCGGCTCGGATCTGATCGATGATCCGCCAGCAGTGCTCGGCGGCCTCGCCCCCGATGGACAGGGACGGGTCACGGTCCAGAAGTCCGTGGAGGACCTCTCCGTAGGGGTTCAGCCGGCCGGCCCCGAACTCGGCAGTGAGACGGCCGCGATCCAGGACGAAGGGATCGCCGGAGCCGTTCACGTTGAGCTCCAGCACCATGCGGTCCGGGCCCAGGCAGATCCGCAGCACCGTGGGAGCCGTGACCCCGTCCAGGCCCACGGGCAGGTGGGGCACTTGACGGAAGGTGACGGCGATCTCGCGCCGGGCGGCGTCCAGGGCCTTGCCCGAACGCAGCACGAACGGCACTCCGGCCCACCGCCAGGTGGTGGACTCCAAGGTCACCTCGGCCAGGGTCTCGGTCTGGCGGTCCGGGTCCACTCCCTGCTCCTCGGCATAGGAGGGCAGGTCGCGTCCGCCGATGCTCCCGGCGGTGTAACGGGCGCGGCGGCCAGCCGCCACCGCGTCGCCGGAGTAGGGGCGGACCGCGCGCAGGGCCTCGGCCTTGGCCGCGCGCAGCTCTGTGGCGTGCACCGACAGCGGTGCGTCCATGGTGACCAGCGCCATGACCTGCAGCAGGTGCGACTGGATCATGTCCACCAGCGCGCCGGCCCGGTCGTAATAACCGGCGCGGTTCTCCAGCCCCAGTGCCTCGTCGTAGACGATCTCGACCTTCGCGACGTGGTCGCGATTGAGCAGCGGCTCGAACAGGTAGTTGGTGAAACGCAGACCCAAGATGTTGAGTACCGTGGACTTGCCCAGGAAATGGTCGACCCGGAAGACGCGGTCCTCGCCCACCAGGGCGGTCAGGCGCCGGTTGAGCTGGGCGGCACTGGCCTGGTCGACACCGAAAGGCTTCTCCAGGGCCAGCACGGTGCCGTCCGGAATCGTGATCCGGTGGAGGGCCCCGATGGCTCGCGACGTCACGGCCGGGGGCAGAGCGAAGTACACGGCCGGGATGCCCGTGGTCGAGGCCAGCACCTGCTCGAGGTCCTCGGCGGACGAGGCGTCCGTGACCAGGTAATCGGCATGGGCCACGGTGTGCTCCACCGCCGGCCCGGTCGCCCCGACGCCGTCGAAAGCCTCCCGGACCACCTCGGTCCACTGCCGGCTGTCACGCGGAGCGAGGTCGGCGCCGATCAGACGGAGCCGCCGCTCGGGCTGCTCGCTGAGCAACCGGCCCAGGCCGGGCAGCAGCAGCCGCGAGGTGAGGTCTCCGGTGGCGCCCAGAACAACCAGGGTGCCGATCGTCTCCGTACCGGTGGTGTCCATATCAGCACGGTACTCCTGCTGCCCCGGCCCGGGTCCGGGAGCCGCTGGTTGAATATGTGCATGAGCGATGACCGCGCTGAGACCGCCTCCACCCCGTTGGAGGACTACGCCTTACTGTCCGACCTGCGCACCGGGCCCTTGGTGTCCCGTGCGGGCAGCATCGACTGGCTGTGCTTCCCCCGTTTCGACTCCCCCTCGGTCTTCGCGGCCCTGCTCGGAGGCCCGGAGGACGGACGGTGGAAGCTCTCCGCCGTGGACGGGAGGGTCCTCTCCCGCCGCTACCTGCCGCGCACCTTCGTGCTCGAGACCACCTGGGCCACTCCGACCGGGACAGCGGTGGTCACCGACTTCATGCCACCCAGCGACCGCCAGGCGGACCTGGTGCGGCAGGTGACGTGCACCCGGGGCACAGTGACCATCGAGCACGATCTGCGGATCCGCTTCGACTACAACCGGGCCAAACCCTGGACCCGGCGGGTGGACCTGCAAGGGACCGCCCGCGAGGGGCTGCTCTCGGTCGCCGGACCCAACGCCCTGCTGCTCGCCGGGCCGCTGCTGCACCCCCACGAAGCCCAGCGCACTGAGCCGCAGGAGGGCATGGAACACCGCCACGAGGTCTCCCCGAAGGGACACCCCGACGACTACCAGGGCGCCGTCGCCGACCGGCTCACCGGAATCTTCCGCCTGACCGCCGGCGAAACCCTGAACTGGGTGCTCACCTGGCACAAGTCACACCGCTACCCGCCCACCCCGGTGGAACCCCAGGACGTCCGGGAACGGACGGTGGCCTACTGGCAGGACTGGTCCCAGCGGGTGGATAGCCACCACGGCCACGACGAACTGGTGCTGCGGTCCCTGATGGTGCTGCGGGCCCTGACCCACCAGGCCACCGGTGGAATCGTCGCGGCCCCCACCACCTCCCTGCCCGAACGGTTCGGTGGCGTGCGCAACTGGGACTACCGGTACACCTGGCTGCGCGATGCGGCTCTGACCATCGAAACGCTCATCGCACACGACTTCACCGACGGAGCACTGCACTGGCGCAATTGGCTGCTGCGAGCCGTGGCCGGGCACCCCGAAGACCTCCAGATCATGTACGGGATCGCCGGTGAGCGTCAGCTGCCCGAGACGGACCTCAGCCACCTGGCCGGCTACGAGGGCTCCACCCCGGTGCGGATCGGCAACGGCGCCGTGGGCCAGTACCAGGCCGACGTCGTGGGAGAAGTCATGCTCGCCCTGGCCGCTCTGCGCAACGCGGGGATCGAGGAGGACGAGTACTCCTGGGGGCTGCAGAAGAACCTGCTGCGCTTCTGCGAGGACAACTTCGAGCGTCCCGGCCACGGCATCTGGGAGATGCGCGGGCAACCGACGTTCTTCGTCCACGGACGCGCCATGATGTGGGCGGCCTTCGACCAAGGAGTACGGGCCGTGGAAGAACACGACTTCGACGGCCCGGTGGAGCGCTGGCGGGAACTGCGGGACCGGTTGCGCCAAGAGATCCTGGACAAGGGGTTCAACGCCGAACTGAACTGCTTCACCCAGACCTACGACAACACCGAGGTGGACGCCTCCCTGCTCCAACTGCCGCACACGGGCTTCCTCTCCTACGACGACCCTCAGATGCTGGGCACCGTGGCCCGGATCGAACAGGACCTGCTGGACGAGTCCGGACTGCTGCACCGCTACCGCACCGAGGCCGGCCTCGACGGCCTGCCCGGAAACGAGTACCCGTTCCTGATCTGTTCCTTCTGGCTCGTGAAGCAGTACGCGCACAGCGGCCGTCACCGCCAGGCGCAGGCCTTGTTGGAGCAGCTGGCCGGCTACGCCACCGACCTCGGCCTCTACGCCGAGGAATACGATCCCACCTCCGGCCGGCTGGCCGGCAACTTTCCGCAAGCGTTCAGCCATCTCGGCTTCATTCGCGCCGCCGACGCCGTCGAGGAGGCCATCGGCAAGCAGCGACTGAACGAACGTCAAAGACGCCCCGACGACGCCGCAGGCGCACCCCGGAACGTGCTGGACCAGCGCCTCGACGGCCCCTCGGGGACGACGTAGTCGTGACCCGAGGGCTCCTCCGCACGGGTCCGTCGCCTCCGCTGACCCGGCTGGGGGCATCCGGTCGTGCCGTGGAAGCGCGCCGTTCTGCCCGGCACCCCGAGGGGACATCGCCCGATCCTGACACCTTTGCGCGGCATGGGCTGTGCCCTTGAGCAACGCCCGCGAGTTTCAGCGCCTCGGAATTCGGCAAGGCAAGCTCGTAGCGCGTTCTCCTGCCGCCAGCGTCGACCACGATCGTTCTGCATCGCCGGCGGTGCTCCCCACCGACCTCGTCCGAGGTCGTCTGTGTCTTCACCGCAGGCGTTCGTCTGGGCCACACCGTGTAGCTGATCGCCCAGATGAAGTCGATCGCGAACCAGATGCCCAGGATCGGGTAGACCCCGAGCAGTGCCTGGGTCCTGCTGGGGTCGGCGATGAGGGTCATGAGCATCCACAGGATGCCGGCGGCGATACCGACCGCGAGCCCGGTCCGGGCGGCGTCCTTCCAGGCTTCCTTCGTGTAATCCGTTCCGTAGCGCTTGACGAGGGCGGGGCTGCTGAGGTTCTCCGCGGAGCTCATGGTGCAACGGGCCACGGACCGCATCGTCGCCCTTCCCTCCTCCGGTGATGCGCAGCAGTACGCGCTCGACGTTCTCATGCAGTTGCTGCCGTTGGATCCGCACAGCAGGGCGGAACTGGAGGTCAACATCGCGCTCGTCGCCGAGGCTCCCGCACTGCCGGAACTGGTGACGATCAGGAACCACGCCTACCAACAGCTGGGCGAGGGCTGCACCCGGCTCGTCGAACTGCTCACAGGACGGCCGCGCGACGAGCACATCCTCCATCAGGCACGCCGCCTGCACGCGCTCATCGAGGGACTGGCGCTCCACCTGTTGATGCAGTTCCCCTCGGAGGACAGCGTCTGGGCGATCGAGATCCTGCGCGAGGAGCTTGCGCGCATCGCTTCAGAGACATCAACCTGATCCGCCTGCGAGGTGGCGCTGCTGGGCGCTTCCGTTCAGACCCGCGGGGGCAGGGCGGGGTGCGGCGATACAGCTGACCAGTGGTCCCCCTGGGACTGCTGCACCGGCAGAGTGGCTCAGCGACGGCGGTTCAGGGCGTTCTTCTGCAGCAGCGCGAGGAAGCGTCCCATGGCGGCGGCGCCGACGGCGACCTCCCCGAGGTGGATCAGACAGGAACTCCTGCTGCAACGGGTCAGGTCACGTAGTCGAGCGTCCCGAAGGATCCCCGTGTGCTCAGCAGTCGAAGACCCGCCAGCAGATGTCGTTGCGCAATCGCTGGTCCTCGAGCACGAGTTGGCGAATGCCGTCCGGCAGTTGCTCGCGCTGCCACCGGCATTCTGCTCGGCCGGCGGCCTCGGCCTCACCGTCCACGGCGGCGGCTCGTGCGGCCTTGATCGCGTAGGCGGCCGCGCCGAGCTCGTGGGCGGCCACGTGCGCCACCGCGCCGGCCTGCCCGGCGGCGTAGGCGGCGTGCCGGGCCGCTCCGCGTTTGTCCCGGGCCGCCCCCATGGCGTGGCCTCCGGCGGCCCGGGACTCCATCATCGTGAGCTCCCCGCGCACCCAGGCGCGGACATGGTCGATGGCTGCGCGCGGGCGCAGGTCGCCGGGGTGCGCCGACTCGAAGAGGGGCAGGACGTGCTCAGCGCAGGATGCCGCCCAGAGCGCCAGCAGGCGGTGGTCGGTGTCCGTCAAGGTGCCACCGCGGCGGATGGTCACGAGACGGGGGTCGCGGACCTTCGGGAGGATCATGGTCGCCAGCTCCACAGAGACGGGTGTGAACGAAAGACCTACGGTCGCGCTCGCTCCAGCCTATGTCCGGCTCCGCAGCCGCCGTTCTCGTCAGCTCTCCCCCATGTGTGCGGACGGACACGAGGGGCCCGGCCTGGCTGCGTTGAGCCCACGAGGATCGGGAGAGGCGAGATGACACCGCGGAGCTGCCGGCACCACTGGTCGCTGCGGTGGTGCCCTGGCCGGCGCGCTCGTGGTCACCGGGTTGGTGATCGCCGTTCACGCCGTCCCTGCCCGGGGTAGCGGGGAGACAGGGCGGGGTACTGGTTGCCGCACACGGGCATGGGAGTCGTCGGTGCACTGGCCTTCGCCCTGGTGCTGCACCACGAGCACCGCACGCATCGCCGCGGGGAGACCGGACCGCTGCCCAGCGTCCGCGGCTCGGCTGACGCCGTCACGGGCAGCTGAGCCGGGCCTGCCTGTGGTCGGCGTGCGCATGGTTCTGGTTCGTCGGGACAGCGATCGCCCCGAACGGCAGGGATGGACTGACCGTCCTCGGGCCCGTCTGCGGCCCTCGATCGGTGGACCGTCGGGGAGCTCACCGGCAGTGACGTCCGGGGACGCTCCCTCGCGTCCATGGCGCGGTCCCAGGCGGACGGGATGCCGACCGGCGGAACGACTGCCCAGGGCCTTCGGGGGCTTGTCCTTGACCGTGAGGGACCGGCCCGGTTGCCGGTGGCGAGGTACCGCCCCCGGCTCTACCGGCTGCCCATCGACGGCGCCCAGCCCCCACGACGACTCCGGGCCCACGCCCTGACCCAGCACGCAGGTCTGGCCGACTGACAACAACCCGACACCCCACCGACCCCAACAACGCCCCTGACTGCAGTGCCGTGGATGCAGCGGTCGATCGGAGCCTTGCCGGTCGCCGTCACGAGAGCCACCACGGAGTTCGCACCGCGGTATCGGGCATGAGAACCCGATCAGGAGGGGCACGGATCGTCGTGCGCTCCCATCCGCCGGCGGCCTAGCGTGGACTTGTCAACAGAAACGCAGGAGAGGCCAAGCATGGAACCGTGGAACAGAGCGATGGCCCACATCGAGCAGCAGCTCGCCGAGGGCGCCGCGCACCGGGGCACCGGTGCGATCGACGTCGCCGCCCTGGCACGGATCACCCTGACCTCGCAGCACCACTTCCGGCGGATGTTCTCGGTCCTGGCGGGCATGCCCGTCTCGGAGTACGTTCGGCGCCGGCGCATGACCGTTGCAGCCTCGCCCGTGCTCGCCGGTGAAGAACCGCTGCAGGACATCGCCGTGCGCTTCGGCTATGGCTCGGCCGACGCCTTCAGCAGAGCCTTCCGTGCCGGGCACGGAGCGGGCCCGGCGGACGCCCGACGCTCGGGTGCGGTGCTGCGGTCCCGACCTCCGCTGCGTTTCTCCCTCTCCGTAGAAGGAACACGCCCCATGGACTACCGGCTCCAGGACGAGGCAGCATTCACCCTCCTCGGGCGACGGCGCAGGATGCCGCTGGTCCACCACGGCCCGAATGCGGCGATGGAGCGATTCCGCGACGAGCTGGCCTGGACGTGCTCAAAGACAGTGGTCCCCGGCCAACCCCCTACGAACGGCTGGCAGAACCCGAGCTCCCAGCCACCGTCCTCGACCAGCACGGGCGCCCGGACCACGTCGAACTGTGGCTGGCGATCGCACCCCTGGACTGACTCCTGCGGCCCTCGCCATTCCCCACGGTGCAGATCTCATGATGCAGACGCGGGCAAGCGCCGGCTCCAGGGTGCCGTCGAGGGCTGGAAGCCGGCGGTCGTGTCACCCGGAGGTGGTCTCCTGGCGGCTTTCGAGGACCCGGATGGCCAGTCGCAACCGATTGTCGATGCCGAGTTCGGTGACGATGCGCCCGACGTGGGTCTTGACGGCCGGTGCGGACAGGTACAGGTCCTGGGCGATCCGGGTGCTGGACAGGACTCGGGCGACCCCCTCGGCGACCTCGTGCTCGCGGTCGCTGAGCCCCGCCAGCGGATCCGGGGCGACGTCCCGAGCTCCGCTGGACATGTCGAACAGACGGCGATCCGGGGAACATCCGGTGAGGTCATCAGGGACCCGGCCGCGGCCTCCTACTCTCGAAGAGCACCCCGCACCAGACAGGACCTCAGAACAGGAACTCGCATCGTGAGCACCTCATCAGCGGATCAGCACCGGGATGTCATCCACCGGTGGGTGGCCTCCTTCAACGCCCACGACGCCGTGGGCGTCGCCGCCCTCTACGGGCAGGACGCCTGGGTCGTGCATCCCGCCTACCGGCAACCGCTGCGGGGGCGTAAACCCGTCCAGGACGACACCCGGGCCTACATGGTCGCCCTGCCCAATGTGAGCGCGGAGCTGAACCGCGTCGTCGTCGATCAGGACTGCGCGGCGGCGCAGGTGACGGTTCGTGGGGTGCATGCCGGGCTGCTGGTCCTGGCCACCGGGACGCGACCGCCGACCGGGCGCCCGTTGGAGTTCACGGTGGCGTTGTTCTGTCGTTTCGGGCCGGAGGGGGAGATCGTGGAGGAACACCGGTACTACGACGTGGATGACATCCGGGGCCAGCTCGGCGATGCAGAGCATCGACGATAGGCGCCCCCTTCCAGAGTTCGCCGTCAACCCACCTCGCTCCGTGGCCCGCACGGATCCTTCGTGGTCCTTGCCGATGAGAGGAGACCGAACTGCGATAGGCGGCCGGGATCTGAGGCGGTCGCTCAGGGCGCCGGCCGTGGATCCGGTTCAGTCGGTGCGGATCAGGCACCACGCGCGGTCGAATCGACGGGCCTGCAGGTCGGAGTCGCGCATCCAGACCTCGAGGCTGCCGGCGTCGCCGAACCACCCTGACAGGGCCGTCCAGCTCTCCAGGTCCAGGACCAGGCGGTGCTCATCACCGGCAGCGCTCAGCGGCAGCACGTTGTGCAGCAGGGCCCGGGCACGGATCTCCCCGTGCTGGCTGTGCCCGTAGACGTGGCTGACCAATGTCGGATGGCCCCGTGTGGAGCCGGTGCGCTGGGCCAGCCACGCCCGTCGTACCGACTTTTCCACGGCCCGGGCGGTCTCGTATTCCTCCTCCGCCCCACCGGCGGCATCGGCGGCCGGGGCAGGGTGAACCCGGGCAGGGCCAGCACCACCTGGCACACCGCCGAGGGCGTGTCGACCCCCTTTGGTGGCTGTACCAGCTCGGTGCGCGCAGGGTCCGCCACCCAGCGCACCACCCAGGCGCCGCGGTCCTGATCGGTGGCGTCCGAGCCGAAGGTGCGCAGATCGTGGAAGACCTCCAGCACCCCGACGGTAGGGAGCCCTTCCCGCAGTCCGGACCACACGGCCTTGCCCTGGTCATCGAGCACCCCGGCAAGATCGGCCAGATGCAGGGTGAGCACGTGCGCCAGGGCGGTGCCATCGACCGTGCGCGGCCACCCGTCCAGGGGTGCTGCGGCGGGACCGCCCAGCCAGCTGACCCATCCGCCGGAGCCCCATAGCTCGCGCAGCTCCTCGTCGCCGGGGGCGAAGGACTGGTCGCTGAGCACCGGTGAGAAAGCCACCTGCTCCAGCAGCCGGACGGCTCCGGGTGGGCCGGCCTGCAACCAGGACTGGATCTGTCCCCACGGCCCGTGCAGCGGAGCCTCTACGGTGACGGGCTGCTCGCTCATCAAGTCCTCTCGCGCAGGAGCTCTACTGCCGGAGCTCTCCGGAAGTGCGACCATAACTCCTCGCGCACCGGGAACACCTGCACAACCCTGCGTGGCGGACACCGCGCGCACCAGAGGAGCTTCCGGCGCAGCTCGTCGCCAATTGCAGCGGAAGCACGTTGCGCCGACGTCGTCGGAGCCCGAGCGGGAACCCCAACGGCGACACAGTGCGTGCCTGAGCCGCCTCGGCCAGGGCTGGGCCGATGGAATGCACGGACGAGTGCCGCACGAGTCTCATGCGGGTCTCCTGCCTCTTCCGCCCACGCCGTTCGGCGACCTGGCCCATTCCCCCGTGCCTGTTGGCCATCAGCGGAGTGATCACTACCGTGAAGACATGGACGGAGACGACGCACTGCCTCACACCGAATCGACATCCGCGGCGACTCCCGTGACCCGAGACCGTGGCTCCGGCCGGAGCGAGGCGCTGATCCTGGCGAGCTGGACGCTCATCGGCGGCTTCTTCATGACCGCGCTCCTCTATCTGGGCGCCGACCTGTGGGGCGGGGCCCGTGGCCCCGTCGTCTTCGGGGCACTCATCGTGCTGGTCATGCTGGGCAACTTCACTCGCGCACGCGCCCGCACGACACGCCCCCGGCACTTCGGACTGGCAGAAGCAGTGGCCGCCCTGTGGCTGGGCATGGGCGGTGGCATCGCCGCTCAGGCCCTCGGCAACGACAGCGGCAACGGGGTGCCCTTGGGCACCGCGGTGATCGCGGCTGCTGTGCTCACCGCCCCGCTGTTCGCCTGCTCGGTGTGGCTGGCCGCACGAGGCAGGTGAACCGCGGTCGTCCGATCCTATGACCCTGCCACCGCTGCCCTGCTCTGCCCTCCGCCGCCGCACATCAGCACCCGGTCCATCACGGGATGTGCGTTCAGGAACGCCCCCGTCGTGAGCTGCCCACAACGACAGGACGGCATCTCCTGGATGCGCGGTGCGGGACGTCAGCACCTTCCGATCCACGTGCCGGGGCGGGTCTGCCTCCGGCAATCACGCGGCACACCGGCAAGCTCTGCTGAACCCGGCACGGGACAGATTGATGCGTACTCGGTCACATCCTCTCGGGTGCGGAAACCCCGAGGAGGTCGAGGCCGTTGGCCAGGACCTGCTGCGTGGCATTGTTCAGCCACAGGCGTGAGCGGTGCACGTCCTCGACCGGAGCGTCTCCCAGGGGAGCGACCCGGCAGGCGTCATACCAACGGTGGTAGGTGCCGGCAATGACCTCGAGGTGCCGGGCGACGCGGTGTGGTTCCCGGAAGGTCGCCGACTGGGCGACCACGCCGGGGAATTGCCCGAGCGCGGCCAGCAGGTCGCTCTCGGTGGGATGGCTCAGCGACGCGGCGTCGAAGCTGCTGGTGTCCACTCCGGCCGACACCGCGTTGCGGGCGACGGCGTGGGTCCTGGCATGCGCGTACTGGACGTAGAACACCGGGTTCTCGTTGGTGTTCTTCTGCAGCAGCTGCGGATCGATGGACATCGCCGAGTCCGCCGACGACCGGCCCAGCGAGTATCGCAGCGCATCTTTGCCCAGCCAGGTCAACAGGTCCCGCAGCTCGATGATGTTCCCTGCCCTCTTCGACAGGCGGGCTCCGTTCACGGACACCGTCTGGCCGATGAGCACCTGGATGTTCTGCTCCATGTCGTCCCCGGCGCAGGCGGCAATGGCTTTCAACCGGCCGATGTAGCCGTGGTGGTCGGCACCGAGCAGATAGATCTTCTCGGGGAACCCGCGGTCCTTCTTCGATAGGTAGTACGCAGCGTCGGAGGCGAAGTACGTGGGCTCACCGTTGGCCCGGATGAGGACCCGGTCCTTGTCGTCGCCGAAGTCGGTGGTGCGCAGCCAGACGGCACCATCGAGGTCGAAGACGTGTCCTTGCTCCCGCAGGCGGTCAACCGCCTGCCCCACGGCTCCGCCCTCGTGCAGGGCGGACTCGGAGAAGAACACGTCGAAGTGCACGCCGAAGTCGGCCAGGGTTTCCTTGATGTCCGCCATCTGCGCTCGATAGGCCAGTTCCCGGACGATCGGCAACGCCTCGTCGTCATCCATGTCCGCCACCTCCGGCCGGGCAGTCAGCGCCTGGCGGCCGAGATCGGCGATGTACTCCCCCGGATAGCCGCCCTCCGGGACCGGTCGGCCCCTGATGGTGGCCAGGACGGAGGCGGCGAAGGTGTTCATCTGCGTTCCGGCATCGTTGATGTAGTACTCGGCCGTCACCGCCGCACCGCTGGCGCGCAGGACACGCGCGATCGAGTCTCCCAGTGCGGCCCAGCGCGTGTGGGCCAGATGCAGCGGCCCGGTGGGATTCGCCGAGACGAACTCCATGTTGATGGTGTGGCCCGCGAGGGCGTCGTTCGTGCCGTAGGCAGGCCCTGCCTCGACGACGGTCCGGGCGAGCTCGCCCACCGCGCCGGCGTCCAGGGTGATGTTGAGGAAGCCCGGGCCGGCGACGTCGACGCTCTTGACGCCGTCGATGCCGTCCAGGCGGCCGCTGAGCATCTGGGCGAACCCGCGCGGATTCATCCCCGCCTTCTTGCCCAGTTGCAGGGCGATGTTCGTGGCCCAGTCACCGTGCTCCCGGTTCCTCGGTCGCTCCACACGCACCTCCGAGGGGAGTTCGACATCGAAGTCACCGGCCTCGACGGCGGCCTCCAGACAAGCGGAAATGGCGGCGGACAGCTCTTCTGGATTCACCCGTGAAGCATAACGCCGCAGTGTGGAGCGCCCCGATCGCCCTGACACGGTCGCTGCCGATGCGCGACGGCGACATGCACCACGTCCGGAACATGGGTGCGGCATGTGGACCAGGAGCTGCTCCCAGCCTGTGACCGGCAGCGGCGCGCCGACGCCGAGGCCCTCGGCGCTCCGGCCGCAGGCCGGCTGGGACCCTCAAGGCAGGCCACACTGCCCAGCGCACGAGAATGCGGGCCCTGCCCGCCATACTCGACGATCCCGTCGAACTGCCACAGCAGCGCCTTCCAGGCGTGGAGCGCATGCCGCTGCAGGTCCGCTTTCCTGACCGAAGTACACTGCCCGACGACACCGCAAGGACGGCTCCCCACAGGGGACACTCGCGTACGGTGCAGAGCGTCCGCCGGGAAACTGCTACCGCAGCGAAGTGCGCCGCGGATGGGCCACATGTAACGCGCATGGCCTCCTGCGGCGACGGCGTCCCGTAAGTCGATGGTCACGCGACCATCGACGTGTCGTCAGCGCCTCTTGAGTTCCTCGGCGAGCATCACGATGATGCCGCTGGGCCCCCGGACATAGGCGAGCTTGTAGGCATCCTGATAGGTCGCCACGCCGCGCAGCGGGTGGCAGCCGTGCCGGGCGGCGATCTCAAGGGACTCGTCGAGGTCCTCGACCGAGAAGGCGACGCGGTGCATGCCGATCTCGTTGGGCCGGGTGGGCTCCGTCTCGATCGCTGCGGGGTGGATGTACTCGAAGAGCTCGAGGCGATCGTTGCCGTCCGGTGTCTGGAGCATGGCGATGTGGGCGTGGTTGCCGTCGAGACCGACAGCGGTGTCCGCCCACTGACCGCTGACCGTTTCACGACCCAGGAGGGTCAGCCCGAGGTCGGTGAAGAAGGCGATCGCCGCTTCGAGATCACGGACGGCGATGCCGACGTTCTCGAACTTGATGGACATGCGATGCATGCTACCCGGCCGAGGAAACCACTTCAGGTTGACGCTTCACCCAGTTCCGGAAAACGGCCCCTCTGCCGTGACACGTCTACCGCGAGTTGGCCCGCTGCCGACCGGGTCGTACGTGGGGCGGCGGAGGCACGCCCGCCGTTGGCCCGGTTCCTGCGACAGTCCCGTGGTCCTGGCCGAGGGGCTCGAGCCAGTCGGAGTCGTCGGCGTCTGGTCCTGGGGTGGTGTGGGCCTGACTCGCTGGATCGGCAGCCCGCAGAGGCTCCCCGTCCAGCACCGGTGTACGACTTCCCTCTGACCTGGGGCGCGACGAGGCCCCGCGCCCCGAGAGCTGAATGGAACCGGGCCGGCCGGTCACACTGCATCGCTGTCGCTAAGTGTACTGATAATCATGTGTCGGATTGCCGGTCTTCGAAGAACGTCAGTTCCTCGGCTGCATCAACACCTGGGAACCCAGTTGCCCCGCCGGTCCGGGTGCACCCACAGGATGCGTTGCCCGTGACCGCTTGCCGCCGCCCTCCCTGGGGTGGGGGCAAGCGTCTGCCCACAAGACCCGCACCTGCGGGCCCCCTCCCTAGGCGCCCGCAAGAACGACGCCCCTCACAGCCCGATCCGGCCGCGAACCCACGGAGCGCGACGGGTTCGCCCCCCATTCACCGCACCACGGAGGAGGAGACGCGTCAGCCCAGGTCAGCGCCGCTTTTGGTCACAGTCCTCGACGGGCGCACACCAGGAGGCAGGATGGATCATGAGCTCGCATGAGACCGCCGAGCGCGGGGTGCCCGAGAACGCCGCCGTGATCGGCCGCGGCACCGACACCGCGGATCGGAACAACTTGGGGAGTGGGGCACAGCCGTTGCACCCGGGACAGCTGGTACAGGCCCGGTTCCGTGGGGTGGTGCACTGGACCGGAACGGTGGAGACTGTCTCGGTTGCCTTGGGCGTGGTCTGGATCCTCGAGGACGGACTGGGGGAACGCAAGCTGCTGGACCTGCGGGAATACCAGGTGGGCCCCCAGGAGAGCGCCGACCCATGATGCGGATCGGGCAACCGGGCACAGCGAAGGATCTTACGCGCACGCCTCGACCGCGGCGGAACCGTCCTCTTGGCTCCGCCCCTCACCTACGCCACCGGCACGCGCGAGGCCTTCCGTCTCGGGGCCGTGGCTTTCCTGCCGCCGGCATCGCTGCCGCAGACCAGCAGAAAAGGGGCGGGATCGGCCCCCCGGCCGGTGCCGCCCCTTCTGCTCTCCGCCTCAAACCGGGCACGCACCGATCGCGGCGGATCCCCGGATCCGTAGCATCACCGGCCTGTCCCAAAGATGGAGGGGCCACAGGCAATCCCCTCTGAGCAGCAGAGTCCCCTCCCTCATGCCACCGCCCCCGACAACACCCGCCGGAACCAGGTCGTTCACCAAAGGAAGCAGAGGTGTGTGATCGCGAACGCTTGAGTGGCCACGTCGCCGTCTCTTCCAGAGCGCCATGGTCGCCATGACGCACGTCTCCGACGTACCCCGGGAAACCCCAGCCGCAGCACGGATCGCCGCCGATCGGGCCATGTGCGAAGCTGCGTCGCTGAGACGTTCTCGAAGGAACCTGGCCATTGTGGCTCTCAGTGTTCGGGCGCGAACGGCTGCAGCGGCAGCTACGACCGTGCGTCCAGGAGGTGCTGTTGCTGGTGGTGTCGACGGGCCTCGATCTGTGCCCTGGTCCGATCCACGTGCTGCCGCGACCGGGACTCGAAGTCCACGACGACACGGGCGATCAAGGCCACCGCCCCGATCATGAGCAGAGCGATCGCCGCCGGCTCCAGCGCACCGCTGGTGCTGATCGACAGGCTCAGCTGGATCATGGCCGCCGCCGTGGCCATGCCGCCCGCGCCTGTGGCGACGCTCATCAACGTTCCTGCCATGGGGTGCCTCCTAGAAACGAGCACTAGACGTTTGTCTATGCAAAACAGGCTAGTAACCTTACTCGTCAGTAATCAAGGCAGGGCCTGTGGTGCGCGTCCACATCGTGAGACAGCTTCGAGGCCGCACCTCCCCGTGGCGTCACGGTGATGCAGCCAGAAGACGATGGCAAGATCAGGTGACTTGAGTTGACTTGCCTTCTGAGAACGGGGGTTGTGTGGAACCCCATCTGCAGCGTGGACAGATCAGGAACGCCCGCGGGCGCACAGCTTCCTAGCGGTGGCTCGCCTCGACGGCGTTGTGGGTGTGAGAGAAAGGGGCGACACCGCGGTCCCGGACGGCCAGGACAACCCCACCGAGCAACCCGGCCACCACCCCGTAGGGGGTGAAGACCAGGACGTAGAGGAACCACACCGGGTCGAGAACCACGTTCAGGATCAGGAAGGGCAGCATCAGCGCCGCACCGGCGACGGACATCAGGGGGACCCGGATCCCGGCGGCCAAGCCGTAGTCGGCCCCGGCCGCCCAGCACGGGCCCCACACCAGCTGGGTCCACACCAACCCCACCCCCATCAGCACCGCCCAGCACAGCACCCAGCCCGACCAGCCACCCGGTGACAGAACCGCCGCGTAGCCCAGGGCCAGCACCGGGGTGAGCGCCTGGAACACCAGATAGGTGCTCAGCCGATGCACGTGCAGGGCTCGTCTCACCAGATCAGGCCTCTCCGCTCGATAGCCCCACCGTATGCCGCGCACCCGCGCCACGACGCAAGAGCCACGCTCGGGGCCATCACCTGTAGACCCTTATCGGACAGGTCGGCGAATCCGGAGCGGCGCTTCGCCTGACTCGCGGCGTCGGCCCTCTTGAATGTCGGAAATCGTGTGTGAAGGACCGCCCACATCTTCGACCCTCGAGGTCCCCGGAGAGAACCCGAACAGTCGTGACCGCACCGAAGCCGCATCCATGACCGGAGCGGCCACACCTGATCGCGGGCGTCGGCGGGTCAGCACAGGCACGAGGAGACGATCATGAGCACCATCTCCGCCACCGAACGGGAACAGATCGAAGAAGCGAATGCCTCCGGGCGCCGCATCGTCCTGCTCGTCCACGGCCTGTGGGCCATCGCCCCCGGGTGGGCGCCGTGGCGTCAGTTCCTCACCGACCGCGGTCTCGCCACCGTGGCTCTCGAGTGCCCCGGTGAACCGCCCACCGTCGAGGAAGCACTGGCCCACCCCGAGACACTGGCCGGCATCGGGGTGCAGGATGTGACCGAGCACGCCGCCGAGGTCATCGCCGCCCTCGAACGCGCCCCAGGCCTGATCGGCCACTCCTTCGGCGGGCTGGTCACCCACGAGCTCGCCGGCATGGGGCTGGCCGCAGCCACCGTCGGGGTCAGCCCCGCCCCGTTCCGCGGCGCCTTCGGGCTGCGCTGGTCGGTGGTCCGCGGCGGCGCCCCGGTACTGACGAATCCTGCCAACCTCGGCCGAGCCGTGCGGTTGAGCTATCCGCAGTTCCGCTACTCCTGGGCCAACGAGGTCGGCGAGCAGGAGGCCCGCCACCTGTGGGAGACCCAGCACGTGGCATGCCCCGGCAAACCACTCTTCGAGGCCGTGGCAGGACAGATCGCCCCCGTGGCCGCCGCCACCGCCGACTGGCGCCACCCCGACCGTGGGCCGATGCTGCTGATCGGCTCGGCCACCGACCGGCTCGTCCCCCTCGGCGTGGTCCGGAGCGAATACGCCAAACAGCAGCGCAACCCCCACCCCACCGCCCTGGTGGAGGTCCCGCACCGCGGGCATTCCCTGACCATCGACCACGGCTGGCCCGAGATCGCCCAACTCGCCGCCGACTACCTCGACGACCATCTCCCCACCCCGGAAACCCCACGACCGTAGACACGAACCGGAACTTCACCGAAACACGGTCCGCCGCTAACCGACCCATATGTGAAGCGGGTGGTGCGTTACCCCGACTGGATGTCTTCCACGGTGTGCCCTTGGCCGCCTCCACCCGCCCTAGTGTCTTGTCAGATGCCCGCCCGATCGCCGCTGCCGACGCCGCCGGGCAGGTCACCGCTGTCCTCGCCCTGGCCATCACTGCCATCTGCGCCCGGCGACTGCCTTGGAGAAACTGCTGAAACCATTTCACGAGCGGCAACACCCGCAGGTACCCCGATGGCCGGGTCGTGGACTACCGCACCGGGCGAGTCACGATGGTGCCCGTGATGGCGACTGGTCCGTCTTGGTACTTCAGCACGTCGGACCGTGGGCTTGGGCGGCAGTTCGGTCCCGTCCGTTCCCGGGGCTGCTAGCGGGGACGTTTCCCTCGGGCGTCAGGCGGGGCTGACCGTCGGGTCTTGAACTCCCCTGGCTGGCCGTCACTTCGAGGCTTACCCCCGAAAGTTCCGCTCGAATGATCTCCGCACCCGCAGCGAGAGCGATCATTTTGTCTCGCGCAACCTTTCGAGCCAGTGGCGCCATGCCGCAGTTGGTGCTCGGATACAGCTTGTCCGCATCGACGAACCGGAGCACCTGCCGAAGGGTGCCGGCCACTTCCTCCGGGGCTTCGATCGCGTCGCTGGCGACGTCGATGGCCCCGACCATCACCTCCTTACCTCGGAGCAGCTCGATGAGCTCGACCGGGACGCGGGAGTTGTGGCGTTCCAAGGAGACCATGTCGATCGTCGACTGCTGGAGGAGCGGGAATGACATCTCATACTGACGCCACTCCGACCCGAGCGTCGCCTTCCACTCGGTATTGGCTTTGATGCCGTAGCCGTAGCAGATATGCACGGCCGTTTTGCTGCGCAGTCCCTCGGCCGCTCGCTCCAGTGCGGCCACGCCCCACTCCTTGAGGTCGTCGAAGAACACGTTGAAGGCAGGCTCGTCGAACTGGATGATGTCGACGCCCGCCGCCTCCAGCTCTTTGGCCTCCTGGTTGAGGATCTTCGCGAACTCCCCCCAGGCGAGCTTTTCGCGACTCCTGTAGTGCTTGTCGTAGAGGGTGTCGATCATGGTCATGGGACCGGGGAGCGTCCACTTGATGGGCCGGCTGGTCCGCGCGCGGAGGGCCTTCGCGTCTTCGAGGAAAACCGACCGCTCACGGCCCACCGCGCCGACGACCGTCGGGACGCTCGCGTCGTAGCGGTCACGGATCCGCACCGTCTTCCGGTGTTCGAAGTCGACGCCGCTGAGGTGTTCGATGAACGTGGTGACAAAGTGCTGACGGGTCTGTTCGCCGTCGCTGACGATGTCGATACCCGCCTGCTGCTGCTCATTCACGGCCAGGCTCAGCGCATCCCGCTTGCCCTCGCGCAGTTCCTCGCCGTCCAGCTTCCAAGGGGACCACAGCGTCTCACCTTCCGCGAGCCAGGAGGGCTTGGGCAGGCTGCCGACGATGGTGGTGGGCAACAGGGTGTTCATCGGTGCTTCTCCGTCTCTCGTTCGCAGTGGGCCGCGACCCACTGTTCCAGGAGGGTCTGGTGTGGCTTCACGAAGTGCTCCTCCGTGAACTTCCCCTGCATGAGGGCCAGCTGACTGCGCTCCTCGCGGTCGTAGGCGATCTGCGTCACTGAGTAGTCTCGACTCTCCAGGCTCGGCCGGTAGACCCGACCAGCTGCCGCATTGGCGTTGTAGATCTCCGGGCGATAGATCTTCTGGAACGCCTCCATCGTGCTGATGAGACCGATGAGTGCCAGGCTGGAATAGTCATTGAGCAGATCCCCCCGGAAGTAGAACGCCAGGGGTGCGACCGCGCCGCGGGGCATGAAGTAGCGGACCCGCAGTCCCATCTTCTCGAAGTATCGATCCGTCAAGGAGGATTCATCCTGCCGATACTCGGCCCCGAGGATCGGATGGTGGTTCTCGAGCCGACGATACGTCTTGGTGCTCGAGACGCTGATGCAGATCACGGGCGGCTGGCGGAACCGCTCGCGGTAGGCCTCGGAGTCCAGGAAGTGCGTGAAGAGCTTCCCGTGCAATTCGCCGAAGTCATCGGGGATGCTGGACCGGGACGCCTTCGCGTGGTGTTCCGGCAGCACCACGCTGAAGTCATAGTCCCGGAGGTAGGACGAGAAGTTGTTCCCCACGATCCCGTCGATGTGCACATTGGACAGCGTGTCGAGGATCTGCACGTCGAGAACCTCGATCAGGGGGAACACCGCGTCGTCGCCGTCGGCGGCGAAGTGCAGGTCCACGGAGACGATCTCGATCTCCACGACATAGCGATCCCGGCTGGGATTGTCCCAGTGGGCCAGGTCGTTGAAGCGACTATTGATCATCGTCAGGGTGTTTCGGAGGTTCTGCCGACGGTTCTCGCCGCGGGCCAGGTTCGCGAAGTTCGTCGTGCCTCGGGAACTGGACGAGGGGCAGTAGTCCTCATCGAAGCGGGTCGTGCTGATATCGAACGTGAAGTCGTTCGTCCTGGTGGTCTGATGCATCGATTCCTCGCTGTGGACCGGGGGCCTGCCTGCCAGATCTGTACTCTTCTCGAACGTCCTTCCCTGCTGCTCGTGCACTGCCCTCCCGAAGGTCGCCCCGGTCATGCTCCCGGCACCCCCGGCGCTGCCCGGACGACGTCGATCCGGGCCTCCGGGCTGCCGGTTCCCCGGGCCGCGCGGGCCGCTGCGGTGAAGCGGCGCTGACCGGTCCGGGGCGGGTTGGATCCCCGGCTGTACTCGTGGCCGCCGTGCAGCACGTTGATGCCGTCCTGCACGAAGGTGCTGGTCTGGTGGATCGACGGCACGACCGCCCCGGTCAGGGGGTCCGGGGCCTGGCCGGCGTGCGACGCTATCGTATTGAAGCCCCGACGGGTCATCGGCGCAGTGTCCGTCTGTGCTGAGTCGGTCAGGATGGTCACCTCAGCGCGCCTCCCCGGTCAGGGCCGAGGCCGGTACGGTGGCCAGCGCCCGGTCGAGGTCGGCGATCAGGTCCTCGGGACACTCCAGTCCGATGGACAGCCGGATCGTGGTCTCAGTGATGCCTGCGGCCCGGCGTTGGTCGGGGGTGAGCCGGCAGTGCGTCATGGTCGCCGGGTGGCTGACCAGGGAGCGCACGTCCCCGATGTTGGCCACGAGCTGGAACAGCTCCAGAGCGTCGATGAACGGGCCGATGGCCTCGGGGCCGGCGGCCAGGTCGAAGGAGAACACCGAGCCGGTGCCGTGCGGGAAGTCCCTCTCGGCGAGGGCGGCGCTGGGATGTCCGGGGATCGCCGGGTGGTGGACGCGCCCGACGGTGAGGTGCCGGGCCAGGTGCTCGGCGACCGTTCGCGCGGTCTCCTCCTGCCGGGCGATGCGGACGGCGAGGGTCTCCAGGCCCTGGATGAACTGGGCGGCGCTGGCCGGGGCGAGGGAGGGGGCGAGGTCGGGCAGGAACTTGCTGCGCGCCAGCGCCAGGTAGGCGCCGCGGCCGTGCCGGTCGATGAGCGCCTGTCCGCCGTAGCGGGCCTTGGGCCGGGTCAGTTGGGGCCACCGCTCCGGGGCTGCGCCGTAGTCGAAGGTGCCGCCGTCCACGATCGCCCCGCCGGGGACGGCCCCGTGCCCGCCGAGGAACTTCGTGGCGGAGTGCACCACCACGTCGGCACCATGTTCCAGTGGCCGGCACAGGACCGGCGTCGCCAAGGTGCTGTCCACCACGACCGGGACCCCGGAGGCGTGGGCGATGTCCGCCAGCGCCGGCAGGTCCGGCACGGTGGCCAGCGGGTTGGTGATGGACTCCAGGAGGAACGCGCGGGTGTCCGGCCGGATCGCCGCGCCCCAAACCTGCGGGTCGGCCGGGTCGGCGAAAGTGACCTCGATGCCGAAGTCGGCGAAGGTGTCCGTCAGCAGGTCCACCGTCCCGCCGTAGAGCTGGCTCGAGGCGACCAAGTGCTTGCCGCCGTGGAGCAGGGTCAGCAGGGACAGTGCGACGGCGGCTTGTCCCGTGGCGGTGCCGATGGCCCCGATCCCGCCCTCCAGGGCCGCCAGCCGGTTCTCGAACACGGCGACCGTGGGGTTGCCCGTGCGGCTGTAGGTGAACCCGGGGGTCTCCAGCCGGAACATCGAGGCGGCCGTGGCGTGATCGGGGAAGCGGTAGGCCGCCGTCTGGTGGATGGGCACGGCCACCGGCCAGTAGGGGGCCTCGGGCTCGTAGCCGGCGTGGACCTGTTGGGTGGCGTGGTGAGTCATTCGATCCTCCATCGGTCCTGGCGGTAGCACCGTGCCCGCCGGTCCCGGTGTCCCAGGGTCGGCTGACTGGTTGCTGCGGCGTCGTCGAGCCAGATCTCTCGGCCGCTCTGGATGGTGTGGTGCGCTCATCCCACTCGATGGACGGCTCTAGAGTCCAACGGACGGTGGGGTCGGCTGTCACAAAGCCACACGTCGGGACATATTCGGGCCGGGCGGTCGCGCTCGGCCGCCTCGGCCGACGTCGGGCCGGGTTTGTGACAGTTTGTGACGGTCGGCCGCCGCGCCCTCATCGTGGGCTCAGTGATGTCCCGGCGGAGGTCCAGCGCGTCGTCGAGGGCGTTGTACGCGGAAAAGATGACGCCCCCCCCGGGGGTGGCGTCATCAACGGCGTGGTGAACGGTGTCAACCGAATCCCGGGACCCGTGCACGGAGCCCTCGGATTCGTCCTCCGGCACCACAGGAGGGCTCTCCCCGGCCCCGCTCTTCGATCGTGGCAACCCGCGACGTATGACCGACCCCTACCGGGCGTCAAGTGCGTCAGGTCTTGGCGATGTCATGGTGCAGGGGCGATGGCGTGCCCGTGTCGGAATGCCGAAGCGTGACCCTGTTGGCAACGGCTTCTCCAGCAGCGTGGCGCTGTACCAGGGCCCATCGAATTCCCGGCGCCCCGCCTCTTGGAATCCCTGCTGCTGATAGAAGAGGCGCAGGGCCGTGTTCGACTCCACGCCGTCCAGCCGGATGACCTCCTCCCCCTCGGTCCGTCCAAGTCTTACGGCTTCTACGGCCCAGTCGAGGATGATCGACCCCAGACCACGCCCGGCTGCGCCCCGGTGGACCATCAGCCCGTGAACGTAGACCGCCGGGATGTCATCGGCACCCCCAACCTCCGGATCGGCCCACAGCAGCCGCGCAGCCGAGGCGTCCCCCATGACAGGGTCTCGGACCAGGTGCCATTGGCCACCACGTTAGGACACGTTAGGACAGGGCCGCCCATCACCTCGGTGACCGGGTACGAGCCACTCCCTTACCGGGACGCCTGAACGATTTCGGGGCTGAGTCCGGTGGCGTGGCGGTGGTGGGTCTCGGCGCGTTGTCCGAGGTAAGTGCCGGTGATGATCAGCACCGCGCCCGCGGCCGCCACGAGAGTGAGGGTCTCGTTGCCGAGGCTGATACCGATGGCCACCGCCCAGATCGGCTCGGTGCCCATCAGCAGGCTGGCCCGGGACGCCGAGGTCTGGCGGATCGCCCAGGTCTGGACCACGAAGGCGAACACGCTGCAGCCGAGCCCCAGATAGAGCACCGCCGCCCACTGGGCGGACGTGAAGGCCTGAACAGCACCCACCGCCCCGGAGGGGGCGGCGCCGGTGAACACCACCGCGCACACCACCGCCTGGATCAAGGTGAGGTCCACCGAGCTGACCCCCCTCCCCCGGGTGAGCCGGGCCAGTGCGGTGACGTGGATCGAACGCATCAGCGCCGCGGCCAGCACCAGCCCATCTCCGGTGCTCGGAGCGTGCAGTCCGTCCCCGGAGACCAACAGACATACCCCGACCACTGCCACCACCCCGGCCACGAACACCGCCCGCGGCACCGGCACCCGCGCAGCTGCTGCCTCCATCACTGGGGTGAACACCACGGTGAGACTGATGATCAGCCCCGCGTTGGTCGCACTGGTGCCGGCGATCCCATAGGTCTCCAGCACCAGCACCGCCGCCTGGGTGGCGCCCAGCACGATTCCGGTGACCACCTCCCGGCCGGAGGGGACGCACCGGGGCAGCATCCACCACCACGCCCCCAAAGCGATCGCGGTGATGATGAACCGCAGGGAAAGGACCACCGGGACGCTCACGGCCCCGGTCAGGGTCTTCGCCGCCAGATAGCTGCTGCCCCACACCACCGCCACCAGCAGCAACAACAGATCAACCCGGCGAGAAACAACAAAGGATGTCAGCACCCGTCCACCCTCACAGCCCATCACCATGAAGACCAGGGATTGGTTACTGCACTGAAGGTTTAAGGTTTGCTTATGGATCTGCACCAGCTGCGTCTGCTGCGCGAGCTCGGGGACCGCGGCAGCGTGGCCGCCGTCGCCCGGGCCTTCTACGTCACCCCCTCGGCGGTGTCCCAGCAACTGGCCGCCCTGCAACGCACCACCCCCGTACCCCTGACCCGCAGGCAGGGCCGGACCCTGGTGCTCACCGACGCCGGCCACGCCCTGGCACAGGCCGCGGTGGAAGTCGCCACCGCGATGGCAGCCGCCGAGCACGCCGTGACCCGGTACGTGAAGGACCCCGCAGCCCCGGTCAGCGTGGCCGCCTTCCACAGCGCCGGACTGGCCTACTTTCCCGGACTGCTCCAAGCCATGGCCGCCGCCGAGGAGGCACCCGTGGTGAGCTGCCACGACCGCGACGTCGCACAAGAGGACTTCCCGGCACTGACCGCCGACTTCGACCTGGTCATCGCCCACCGCCTGGAACACACCCGCCCCTGGCCCGGGACGGTGCAGGTCGTCCCACTGGTACGCGAACCACTCGACGTCGCCGTGGCCGCCCACCACCGGCTGGCCCACCAAACCCACGTGAGCCCGGCGGATCTGGTGGGTGAGCACTGGGTCTCGGTGCACGAGGGGTTCCCCCTGGACCAAGCCCTGCACCTGCTGGGCGCGGCCACCGCACAACCGGTGGACGTCACCCACCGGATCAACGAGTTCTTCGTGACCTCCGCCGTCGTGGCCACCGGCCAAGCGATCGCGCTCATGCCCCGCTACACCACAGTCGCCCCCGCCGACGCCCACATCGTGCTCATACCCCTGACAGGCCTTTCTCTCACCCGCAACATCGACGTACTGGCTCGCCCCGAAGCACTCCACCGCACCGCAAC
This sequence comes from Kocuria sp. SM24M-10, assembly GCF_001027955.1. Lineage (NCBI taxonomy): Bacteria > Bacillati > Actinomycetota > Actinomycetes > Micrococcales > Micrococcaceae > Kocuria > Kocuria sp. SM24M-10. Next base: position 55,450 of record NZ_LDNX01000092.1, read on the forward strand.
ACGAACCGTGCTCACCGCTCTGCAGGACAGCGCCGGATCCCCAGAGGACAGGACACCACCCCAGACGGCCACCGAGCGATGACGGAACCCGATCTCCAACATTCACATCTGTCCCGGTGAGGATGGCTGGAAGGTCGGGTCCTGCGTGGCGTGGGGCTGATCGACGGGGCCCCTGGGTTCTCCGTTCGACGGTGTCGTCCATCAACTGGCCCGGTGGGTGTTCTCGGACCTGCTGCGCAGTCCTTGGCGGAAGTTCCTGTACGTCTCTGCCCACCCCCACCGGGTCAGCCGGAATGTTCGTGCACCGGCCACGAGGCCGCGGCGATGGCGGTGACCAAGTCCAGCGCAACGCCGAAGACCACCAGCGGCCAGAGCCGGTTCGCCAGGGGCGCTGAGAACGTCATGAGTGATTCCGCCGTCCCTCGCGAGTATCAGTGATGCCCAGACGACTCGTGTGGTCCTGGCACCGGGACCGTGGGCGGAAGGTATGGACTGCGTCCGCGTGCCATAGGCGCAGCTCCATGTGCACAGAACGGAGCCGTTCAGTCTTTCGCTGGCAGCACCGGGTCAGGCTTGCGGTGCTCCGGTGCCGGGTGGTTTGAGGTGGTGCCCTGGGATCGTTGCGGAGACTGTGGCGTGGTGAGGACCTGCCCGATTCCGGCTGCGATGATCGCGATGAACCCGACCCACTGGGCGACGGTGATGGCGGTCCCGTAGACGATGAAGTCCACCACCACCGCGGCCGCCGGATACACGAAGGCCAGCACCCCGACGGTCGCGGTCCCCAAACGGGGGTAGGCGGTGTAGATGATCAGGTACATCAGCGCCGTGTTGACCAGGCCCAGCACCACCAGATGCGCCCAGCCGGGTGCGCTGACCTGGTGAGGGACCACCAGCAGGGACGGGGAGGTGATGACGGCCCCGGCGATGAGCTGGATCGTGACGATCACCAGCGGGCTCGGTGCCGCCCCGACCCTGCCCTGCTGGGCCCGGACCACGACGATGGACCCGGCGTAGGCGGTCGCCGCCACCAGGGTCAGGCCCACCCCTATCAACAACGCACCTGTCTCCTGCCCGACCGAGGCCCAGGGCTGTGCCACGGCCACGATCCCGAGGAACCCCAGCCCCGCCCATCCCAGGGTCCTCCGGTTCAAGCGCTCGTGCAGGAACAGCGCCCCGAGACCGAGGAGGATGAAGGGCTCCACGTGGAAGATGACCGTGGCCACCCCGATCGACAGGTGCTCGTAGGCGGTGAACACCAGCACCCAGTTGGCGACCAGCAGCCCCCCGCTGCCGGCCAGCACGATCCCGGTCCGGGACCTCACCGTGGCGCGCAGCTCCTGGCGGGTCCCCGGCCGCGCCCCGATCACCACGAGCAGGGCGCACGCACCGATGACGCAGCGCCAGAACACCACCACCAAGGGTGGAGCCCCGGACTCGACCACGAAGTAGCCGATGGTCCCGGACATCACCATGCCCGCACACAACAGGGCCACGGCGGCGGACGAACCTCGGACGGGTGCGCGGTGGAAGGTCATGAACCCATGCTTGGGCACCATGCACCTGTGCGACCAGCGAAAGGTGCACTAGGATATGTGTAAGCATTGCTTCATGTTTGATCGAGAGCTCCTGCGCTCCCTCCGGGCGGTGGTGGAGCTGGGCACCGTCACCGCCGCCGCCGAGCACCTGCGCTACACCCCCTCGGCGGTCTCCCAGCAACTGGCCCGACTGCACCGGGAGACCGGGATCGAACTGCTGGTGCGCCGGGGCCGGTACCTGCAGCCGACCCCGGCGGCCCGGATCCTCGCCGCCGCGGCCACCGAGATGGACACCGTCGATGCCCGCACCCGGGCCCGGCTGGAGGAGCTGCAAGGGACACCGGCCGGGCGGGTCACCGTGGCGGGGTTCCCCACCGCCTGCCGGGGCCTCATCGCCCCGCTGGTCGCCCATTTCGCCGCGCATCACCCCGGGATCTCGCTGGTGGTGCACGAGTCCTATCCCGAGGCCGGGGTGGAGCAGACTGCCCACGGGGAGGTGGACCTGGCCGTGGTGCACGAGTGGGAACAGCTCCCGCTCACCATTCCGGCAGTGCTGAGCACGACCGTGCTGGGCGTCGACGAGGTCGACCTCATCGTGCCCTCCGGCCACCCGGCCACCCGGTGGGAGACCGTCACGGTGGCCGATCTGCCCGGGGAACGGTGGATCACCGACACCACCGGCATCTACGCCCGCTGGCTCCAGCAGTCCCTGGAGAGCGCCCGTGTCCCATACGAGATGGCCGGGCTGGTCAACGAGCACGAGACCCAGATCCAGCTCACCGCCCACCACCTGGGACTCAGCCTGGTCCCCCGGCTCGGGCGCCCCCCGCTGCCCGAGGGGGTGGAGGCCGTCGCGTTGAGCGACCGCGTGCCCCGACGCCGACTGCTGCGCGTAGAGCGAGAGGACACCATCGACCGCCCCGCCCTCACCCTCGTGCGCCAGGCCCTGGACCGACAAGCCCACAGCATCCTCGAGGCGATGAGCCCCGACTCGCCCTGAGGACTGCACGACAACCCACATCGGCACCCCACCCGCACCACTCGGCGGGTGGACCGGTGTCCACCCGAGGACGGTTCCGGCAGAGCACAGCCGTGCCCGGACCGAGCAGCATGCCGGTCAGCACGGCCATCGGCGCGACACGCTCGCCGCGCCACGGCCGGGTCTCTTCACTCCGTGTACACATCGGGTGTATAGATAGGGACATGAACAACGCGCTGACCCTGCTGGGGCTGCTGCGGCGGGAGCCCAGCTACGGGTACGACCTCAAGCACTCCTACGACCGGTACTTCGGATCGCAGAAACCGCTGGCCTTCGGCCAGGTGTACTCCACCCTGGCCCGGATGATCCGCGACGAGCTGATCCGGGCGCTGGGCGAGGAGCCGGGGGCGGGACCGGACCGGAAGAAGTACGAGATCACCGACACCGGACGCGCCAGGGTCCAGCAGTGGCTGTTCACCCCCGAGGTGCCCGCTCCCACGCTGCAGAGCGAGCTGTTCGCCAAGACCGTGGTCGCCCTGCTCGTCGACGACGACGCCCAACGCCTGCTGGACGCCCAGCGCGCCGAGCACATGACCCGGATGCGTGAGCTGACCCGCCTCAAGCGCGAGGGGGATCTGCTGCAGGTGCTGATGTGCGACCACGGGATCTTCCACATCGAGGCCGACCTGCGCTGGATCGAGCTCACCGGCGCCCGCCTGAACCAGCTGAAGAAGGAGCTGTTGACCGCATGAACCCCACCCCTCCCTCTGGCCCCGCAGACTCTGCCGTTCCGCCCTCCCTGCTGACGGTGCGCCAGGTGCACAAGAACTTCGGGACCACCCCGGCCCTGCGGGGGATCGACCTGGACGTGGCTCCCGGGGAGGTGCTGGCCGTGATGGGGCCCTCCGGGTCGGGCAAGTCCACGCTCCTGCACTGCATGGCCGGGGTGCTGCCCACGGACCGGGGCACCGTGACCTACACCCGTCCGGGCGCCGGGATGGCACCGATGGTGCTCAGCGCTCTGGACGAGGCGGCGCGCTCCGGAGTGCGGCTGAGCGAATTCGGGTTCGTCTTCCAGTACGGACAGCTGCTGCCCGAGCTCAGCGCGGTGGACAACGTCACCATCCCGCTGCTGCTGGCCGGCACCCGGCGCCGAGCCGCGAGGTCGGCAGCCACCGAAATGTTGGGGCGGCTGGGCCTGGCGGGACAGGGCGAGAAGCATCCCGGGGAGCTCTCCGGGGGCCAGGCCCAGCGGGTGGCGATCGCCCGGGCCATGGTGGGCGCACCGGCGGTGCTGTTCGCCGACGAGCCCACCGGGTCCCTGGACTCCCTGGCCTCGGAGACCGTGCTGGATCTGATGCTCGAGCTGGTGCGCGAGACCGGGACCACGGTGGTGATGATCACCCACGACCCGCGCACGGCCGCCTACGCCGACCGGGAGGTCATCGTGCGGGACGGCACGATCACCACCGGTCAGGCCGTGCTCGCTCCCACGGGCGGGACCGACCGGGGGGCCGCGGCATGAACCCGGTGACCGCCCGGCTCGCTGTGGCCGGGGCACGTTCTTCGGCGGGGCGGCTGGCCGGCATCGCCGGCGGGGTGGCGATCGGCGTGTGCCTGATCCTGCTGCTGTGGGGGGCTGCCGAGGGGCTGTCCGATCGTGATCAACGGGCGGCCTGGCTGCGCGCCCAGGGCGAGTCGGCCGTGACCGTCGCCCTGGACGCCGATGGTGAAGCGGTCGGTGAGCCCGAGCCGGTCCCGCTGACCGCGGACGCCGTCCTGCTCGGCCGCTCCGATGACGTCTTCCGGGACCGGCTCATCCAGCGCCGCGACATCGCCGCCACCGAGGACTCCACCGTGGCCATCCCCGGCATCGCCGCCGCCCCGGAACCGGGGACGTACTACGCCTCTCCTGCGCTGCGATCACTGATCGAGGCGACCCCGGCCGATCAGCTCGGGGACCGCTACGGCACCTACGCGGGCACCATCGACAACACGGCCCTGGCCGGACCGGACTCTCTGGTGGTGATCACCGGAGCCACCGAGGAACAGCTCCGCCGCGGAGAGACGGCCTCTCTGGTCACCGACTTCACCGCCGACCCCTACGGGGACAAAGCCGCCACCTACCGCATCCTGATGGCCCTGGGCGGGATCGCAGTGCTCTTCCCGGTCCTGCTGCTGATCAGCACCAGCACCCGGCTGGGCGCAGCCCAGCGGGCTGAGCGCCTCGCGGTCCTGCGGCTGATCGGGGCGAGCCCGCGGACGGTGGCCGGCGTGGCCGCCGCGGAGACGGCGGTGCCCGCTCTGCTCGGAGCGGTGGCCGGAGCCGTCGCCGCGTCCCTCCTGCACCCGGTCGCGGCCCAGGTGCCGGTCGGTGAGAGCAGGCTCTACGTCCAGGACCTGGCCGCCGGCCCGGGCGTGAGCGCGGCCGTGGTGGCGGGCGTCGTGGTCGCCTCCACCGCGGCCGCCGCCTGGGGCACCGCCCGGGCCGGGATCGGGCCCCTGGGGCCTGCCCGGGCCCGCCCGGAGACCACTCCCGGAGCGTGGCGGTCACTGCCCCTGCTCGCCGGGCTGGCGGCCATGACGACTGCCCTCGTACTGACGCGGACCCAGGGTGCTCCTCGCGACGGCGTGCTGCAGCTGCTGCTGGTCGGTGGGTTCGCCCTCACCACGGTGGGCCTGGTCCTCGTGGGCCCCTGGCTCACGGTCCTGGTGAGCCGGGCCGGGGCGGTCCGGGCCTCCAGCGCGGCCGCGGTGATCGCCGCGGGCCGGATCAGCTACACCCCGGTCGCCACGTTCCGCGCGGTCTCGGGGCTGGTCCTGGCCGTGTTCCTCGTCTCTGTCTTCGCCGGTGCCTCCAGTGCCGTGGAACAGGACGAGGTGCCTCCGGCACGGGCCGGGACGGTGCAGCCCAGCCTCGTCTACGCCTATCTGGACCCCGGGAGCGAACCGGCACGCGCGCGGGAGGTCGCCGCCGAAGCCCGGACCCTCCCCGGTGCCTCCTCCGCCGCGGTGCTCTACGACCGCCCCACCGCCGCCTCCGAGGCGTATGACAGCAACGTCTACGTCGCCACCGGGGACCTTCCGGGGCTGGGCTTCCAGGACACGGTCACGGGGCCGGTGGCCGTCTTCGACGCCGCCTTCTTCAACCCCTGGACCGTGGACCCCGTCGGGGTGGAATCCGCCCCGCTGCAGGACATGGAGTCCCTGGAGCTGTTCGCCGTGGTGATCAACACCGACGGCACCCCGGAGGCCCTCGACCGGGCCCGGACCACCGTGACCGCCTCCGGCATCACCACCACCCCGGCCATGTCCCGCACCTACCTCGACGTCGCGGGAACCACCCGCCTCGTCCACAGCCTCTCGGTGCTGGCCCACCTGGGCACATTCGTGGCGGTGAGCATCGCCGGGATCTCCCTGGCCGTGGCCACCGGTGCGGCCGTCATCGACCGGAAACGCGCCCTGGGCCTCATGCGACTGATGGGCATGCCCCTCTCCGCCCTGCGCGGAGTCATCGTGCGCGAGGCGGCCGTACCGCTGCCATCGGTGCTGCTGCTCTCCGCCGGACTGGGATTCCTCGTCGCCTGGATCATCGTCACCGGCCTCGGCGACCCCTACACCATGAGCTGGCCTGGACCGACCTACTTCGCCACCCTCGGGCTGAGCTTGGCCCTGGCACTTACCGCCGTGCTCACGACCTTCCGGCTGCTGCGCACCCACACCTCCGCCACCGCCACCCGCTTCGAATAGGCACTCCCCCTGCACCGTGGCTTTCGTGGGCAGTCGCCACCGCCGCGGCGAAGGCCACCGGGATCACCATCCACTCGGGTGCGTTGATCGGGCACCGGCTGTTCATCGACCACGGCAGCGAGGTCGTCATCGGGCAGACCAGCGTGATCGGCGACGACGTGACCATCTATCAAGGGGCGAGTCTTGTCGGCGACGGCTCCCCGGGCCGGCGCCACGCCTTCGTCGGGAACGGGACGCTCATCGGACCCGGGGCCAAGGTGATCGGCCCGGTCGCCCTCGGGGCCGGGGCGAAGATCGGCGCCGGCGCGGTGGTGAACCATGACGTTGAGGCCGACACCACGGTCGTGGGCATCAACGAGGAATGAGCCCGCTTCGAGCCCCTATCGCAATGGGGACCGAGGAGAACGATGCCACGAGGTCATGTGCAAGGCGTGGGCATCAGCCGGACCCGGACGGCCAGGCCGGCGCAGAGGATGACGGCCAGGCCCCCGACGATGGTGGTGGGTGTGAGATGCTCGCCCAGCAGCAGCCCGGCCCAGAGGATGCTCAGCACCGGTTGGGCGAGCTGGATCTGGCTGACCTGGGCCATGGGACCCAGCCCCAGGCCGCGGTACCAGGCGACGAAGCCCAGGAACATGCTGATCACCCCGAGGTAGGCGAAGGCTGCCCACTGCACCGGGGTGCCCGCCGGGGTCCGCAGGAGCACCGAGGCCAGGGTCAGGACCGCCATCACCGGGGAGGCGAGCACCAGGGCCCAGGAAATGGTCTGCCAGGCGCCGAGCTCACGGGCCAGCAACCCGCCCTCGGCGTAGCCCAGGGCGGCGGCGGCGACCGCGCCCAGGAGCAGCACGTCGGCCGCGTGCAACTGCCCGAGGGCGCCCGAGGAGGCGGAGGCGAAGACGATCGCCACTACCGCTCCGATCCCGGTGATCACCCAGAACACCCTGGCGGGGCGCTCACGGGTGCGGAGCACGGCCATCACCGCCGTGGCGGCCGGCAGCAGGGCGATCACCACCGCACCGTGGCTGGCCGGGGTGGCGATCAGGGCGTAGGAGGTCAGCAGCGGGAAGCCGGCCACCACCCCGCCGGCGACCACGGCCAACCGCACCCACTGGGACCCGCGCGGGAGCCATTGGCGACTCAGCACCAGCGCGGCGGCGGCCAGGGCCGCGGCCACGACCGCCCGGGCCGAGCCGATGAACAACGGGTCCAGACCCTCGACCGCCACCCGGGTGAAGGGCACCGTGAAGGAGAACGCGGTGACGCCCAGCAACCCCCACCACACCCCCGTGACGGGTCGAGTGAGTATCGGTTCGGACGAAAGTTCAGTAGCGCTACTCTTGTCTCTCATGGACAACGATAACAGTTCTCGCATTGTCGAAGGCCTCCGGGCATGGATCGCCGGTGCGGTCCCGGGGGCGCGGCTGCCCTCCACCCGGGCCCTGGTGGCCCAGTACCAGGCCAGCCCGGTCACCGTGCAGAAAGCGCTGCGGGCCCTGGTCACCCAGGGGGTGGTGGAGACCCGGCCCGGGGTCGGGACCTTCGTGCGCGCGGTGCGTGCTGCCCGCCCGGCCGACTACAGCTGGCAGACCGCGGCGTTGCGTGCCCCCCAGGCACCGGCCCGGTCGGTGTCCACCGCGCTGCGCAGCACCCCCAACGATGTCATTGCCTTCCACTCCGGTTACCCCGACCGGGAGCTGTTGCCGGAACGGCTGGTGCGGACCGCGCTGAGCCGGGCCGCACGCACGGAAGCGGCCCTGTCCCGCCCACCGGTCGCCGGTCTGCCTGAATTGCAGTCCTGGTTCGCCCATGAACTGCGCACGACCACCCCCGACGGGGTCAGCCCGCCCACACCCCGTGACGTGATCGTGCTGCCGGGCACCCAGAGCGGGCTGAGCTCGATCTTCCGCGCCCTGGCCGGGGCCGGGCAGCCGGTGCTGCTGGAATCGCCCACCTACTGGGGGGCGATCCAGGCCGCCGCCCAGGCCGGGGTGCGCATCGTGCCGGTCCCCACCGGCCCCACCGGGCCCGACCCGGCCGAGCTCGCCCGGGCCTTCGCCGAGACCGGCGCCCGGGTCTTCTACGCCCAACCCCACTACGCCAATCCCACCGGAGCCCAGTGGTCACCGACCCTGGGCGAGCAGGTGCTGGATGTGGTGACCGAGCACGGGGCCTTCCTCATCGAGGACGACTGGGCCCACGACTTCGGCATCACCACCACCCCGGCCCCCTTGGCCGCCGGGGAGGACTCCGGGCACGTCGTCTATCTGCGCTCCTTGACCAAGAGCGTCTCCCCCGCCCTGCGCGTCGGGGCGGTCATCGCCCGCGGCCCCGCCCACGAGCGCATCCTCGCCGACCGGGCCGCCGAATCCATCTACGTCTCCGGGCTGCTCCAGGCCGCGGCCCTGGACGTGGTCACCCACCCCGGGTGGCAGACCCACCTGCGAGCACTGCGCCACCAGCTCCAGGGGCGCCGGGACCTGCTGCTGACCAGCCTCGCCGAGCACGCCCCCCAGGCCCACATCGAACACGTGCCCACCGGTGGGCTGAATCTCTGGGCGCGCCTGCCCGAAGACGCCGACCTGCCCCGGCTGATCCGCGACTGCGAAGCGGGCGGAGTCATCATCGCCGCCGGCACCGAATGGTTCCCCGCCGAACCCACCGGCCCCTGCATCCGGCTCAACTACGCCGGCCCCAACCCCGCAGCCTTCCCCGACGGGGCCCGCCTCCTCGGCAAGGCCATCGAAACCAATCACGGTTGAGAGAACCCTGAGGGCAAGTTCGGGACTGCCCCGTCTTTCCCCGACTCTCGGGGTTGACGGTTTTCAGGCGTCTTCGAGGCCGTGATCAATGGTTCTAGGTGCGACCGGCGTGAGGCGAGCGAGACGGCGTTGCCGGCGGTGGTAGGTGTTCTCGATCCAGGTCACGATCGCCAAACGCATCTCCTCTCAGGTTTCGCAGCGCTGCCGGCCCAGGACGTTCTTCTGGAGCAGAGCGAAGAACGACTGCATGGCGGCGTTGTCCGCGCACGCCCCGACCCTGCCCATGGATCCCACGAGATCGTGCTGGGCGAGCTCGTGCACGAACTTCCGGGCTCGAAATTGCCTGGGTTCAACCGGTCGTTGCAACACCGGGTTGGTAAACAGAGCGTAGCTGCGCCTCGAAGCCTCCGCGGGAGTCTTCCAGTCGAGGCACTTCGGGGCACTTCCGGGGTCTGTTGTCGAGAGCAAGGGCGACTGCTTTGAGGTCTTCGGCGGACCAGCGTGAGAGGTCCGTGCCTTTGGGGAAGTACTGGCGCAGCAGCAGTGGAGTGGTCCCCGCGCGCTGGACACCTGCGAGGGACCGTCCACCGCCAGGCCCGGCAGGTGATGTCGGATGTTGTCTTCGGCCGCACCGATAACCCCTCGAAAGGCGTTGCCAAGCTCCGCTGCCGGTGCTTCCCTGGAGGAGCAGGCCTGTTCCGGGTCCGCATCGCCAAGGGAGATCATCATGGCTGGTCACGACAAGCAAGCCGAGCACACCAAGGCCGAGCACACCCACGGGGACAACTGTGGGCACGACACCATGGAGCATGACGACCATGTGGACTATCTCCACGACGGTCATCGGCATTCCGAGCACGAGGATCACTACGACGAGTGCCAGTAGCCGTTCCCGTAACAGCGCGAGGAACCCCGCGCGACGTCGGGCCGGTCCTCAGCCGACGCGCCGCTCTCGCGCGGGCCGGCTCGCAGGGATGAGTTTCTCTCAGGGCGACCTCGTCACCGCCCCGGGCTCGTCGGCGCACTCCGTGCCCGAGGAACGACACGCGGTTCGTGACATCACCGGGGTCGCGGATCGAGAGGTCATGGACGCCGGGGTCGGTTTCGCTTACGGCAGGTAGTCCAGGGCCGGCTCCAGGCCGAAGAACTCCTCCATGGTGTCGATGTCCGGCTGGGTCTGGGCCTCGGCGGACTTCTGGGCCGCCAGCCGCATCTCCTCGGCCAGCTCCGGGCCGACGTAGCGGATGTGCCACGGCTCGTAGGTGTACCCGGTGACACCTTCCTCGCCCTTGGGGTAACGGATGATAAATCCGTACTTCCACGCGTGGGCGGCCACCCACGCCCCCACCGGGGTGTCCTCGAAGCAGTCCTGCAGCGCACATGCCCCGGAGGCGTTGCCCACGTCCATGGCCAGCCCGGTCTGGTGCTCACTGTGCCCGGGCCGGGCCGCGATGGTGTCAGCGGTCTCCTGCCCGTACTGCTGGACGTAGCTGTCGTAGAGACTGGCCTGTGTGTCATAGGAGCGATATCCGCTCACCGCGACGATGTTCACCCCATCGGCCTTCGCGGCCCGGACCATCTTCTTGTAGGCCTCCGCCGCATCGGAGCGCATCCGTTCGGCCTGGATGCGACTCAGCGGCTTGGGCACATAGGACGGCGGGTCCAGCGGCCGGTGCTTGTTCACCACCACCGTCAGGCTCGAGGCCGAGTCGATGTCATAGGTCGTCCCCGTCGCGACCGCCGCCGAGGGCGCCACCAGTCCTGTCGCCACGCTCAGTGCCACCGCCCCACCGAGAAGTCCACCGAAGTTCTTCATCATGCTCACGCCCCCACGTGTCCAGGAAAGATCCGCCTCAGCGTAACCACACGGCCCCCGCGGAATGTGCTGCGTGACATTGTGACGAACCCCGAAGACACACACCGGGACTGATGCAACCGCCGTGACAGGGAAGGCGATAACCGGGCCATATGTAAAGCCGATAGGAGTGAACGGTTCCCGGCCGGATGTCTTCTAGGGTGTGGCCATGGTTGACTCCACCCGTACCAGTGTCCTGGCCGATGCCCGCGCGATCGCCGCCGCCGATCCCGCCGGCCAAGGCACCATCGCGACGCTGCTGAGCTATCCGGGGCTGCACGCGGTGGCCGCCCACCGCATCGCCCACCTCCTGTGGTCCGCCCGGTGGGTCAAACCCACCGCCCAGGTCATCGCCACCGCCTCCGCGAAGGCCACCGGCATCACCATCCACCCCGGGACGGTGATCGGGCACCGGCTGTTCATCGACCACGGCAGCGAGGTCGTCATCGGCGAGACCAGTGTGATCGGTGACGACGTGACCATCTATCAAGGGGCCAGCTTCGTCGGGGACGGCTCCCCGGGCCGTCGCCACGCCCTCGTCGAGAACGGGGTGCTCATCGGCTCCGGGGCCAAGGTCATCGGCCCCGTCACGATCGGAGCCGGGGCGAAGATCGGCGCCGGGGCGGTGGTGACCGGCGACGTCGCGGCCGGCACCACGGTGATCGGCATCGAGGCCTGAACCCACCCGTGGTACCTCCCATCGCTGAGCTGCTGGGGAAGGATGGAGCCCATGAGAATCGGTGAGCTGGCGGAGGCGACCGGTGTCAGTGCACGGTCGTTGCGCTACTACGAGGACCAGGGGCTGCTGCGCGCCCGTCGCACCCCGGCCGGGCACCGTCGCTACACCTCGAATGATGTGGAGCGGGTGGTGCAGATCCAGCAGCTCTACGCCGCCGGACTGTGCAGCCGGGTGATCGCCGAGCTGCTCCCCTGCCTTCACGCCCCACCCCAGGAGCGGACCGGGCACCTGCAGACCCGCCTGGCCCAGGAACGTCAGCGCCTGGAGGCGGCGGTGCGGGAGGCCGTCCGGGCCCGGGACACCCTGGAGGAGGTCATCACCGACTTCGGCAGGCCTTGATCCTCACACCGGTGTCAGGGCCCACCATGGGCCCATGGAACCTGAACAACAGCACCCGGCGGTCCGCCAACTACGCGTCGTCGTGGAGGCGGCCGACTACGACGCCGCCCTGGCCTTCTTCCGCGACGCCCTGGGCCTGCCCGAATCGGCCTCCTTCGCCGAAGGACCCGAGGACCGGGTGGCCATCCTCGAGGCCGGCCGCGCCACCCTGGAGATCACCAGCCCCGCGCACAAGCAGGTCATCGACCGGATCGAGGCCAACGGCCGACCCAGCCCGGCGATCCGCCTGGCCTTCGAGGTCGACGACGCCCCAGAGACCACCGATCGCCTGCAGGACGTCGGCGGAGAGGTGATCTCCGCCGCGGTGCGCACTCCGTGGCAGTCGCTGAACTCCCGGCTCAACGCCCCCGCCGGGCTGCAGATCACCCTCTTCCAGGAACTGCTCCCCGCCCCGGAACGCGCCGCCCAACCCGGGTTCGATATCGGGCGCTGACCTCGGACGGGCTAGCAGAAACCTCACCGGCACCGCCGCAACCCGTCGAGGCGGCAGTGGGTGCGTGCCTGATGCACGCTCCCCCATGACGGCCAGTGGCCCTGATACTGGGAGCATGACCCCTGAGCGGCTGCCCTACACCGCGGTGATCTTCACCAGCCAGCGATCGGCGTCCGCCCCCGGGGACGGGTACGACGAGACCGCTAAGCACATGGAAGAGCTGGCCCGCCAGCAACCGGGGTTCCTGTCGATGGAAAGCGCCCGCAATGCCGATGGGTTCGGCATCACCGTGTCCTACTGGCAGAGCGCCCAGCACGCCCGGGCCTGGAAGGAGGTCACCGAGCACCTGGAGGCCCAACGCCGCGGAGCCCGCGACTGGTATGCGGAGTACACCGTGCGCGTGGCCACGGTCGAACGGCACTACGGCAATGCGACTCGCCGCTGAGCCGAACCCCTACCCCGCTTAGGAACCTCTACAGCAGGACGGTGGTGTTCAGGCCAGGCCGGCTGGTGGGGTGTCGGTGGCGCGGTGTCCTGATCGGGCGGCCTGCACGGTGGCCGCCAGGGCGTGGACACCGGCCTCCAGGGCGGGGGTGTCCAGGGAGTAGGGCAGGCGCAGGTGGCGCTCGAAGGCCCCGCCCACCCCGAAGCGGGGTCCGGCGGCCAGGCGCAGCCCGTGCTGCGGGGCCAGCGCGGCCAGCCGGGAGCTGACGGGCTCGGGCATGGTGGCCCACACCGACAACCCGCCCACCCCGGGGGTGACGGTCCAGTCCGGCAAGTGCACACCGAGCAGACCCAACAGGTGAGCCCGGCCCTGCCGCAGCTCTTCCAGGCGGGTGGGCAGGATCGTGTCGATCTGCTCCAGCAGTGCCACGCAGGCCAGTTGTTCCAGCACGGGGGTGCCCAGGTCGGTGTCGACCCTGCTTTGGGCCAGGCGCTGGATCAGGGCCGGGTCGGCGCGGATCCAGCCGATCCGCAGCCCGCCCCAGACGGTCTTGGACACCGATCCGACACTGATCACCCCTGAGTGATTGGCGGCCAGGGGCACGGGCGGGTCGGTCTCCAGGGCGAGCTCGGCCATGGTCTCGTCCACCACGGTGGGGCACCCCAGCCGCAGCCGTTCCCGCTGGTCGGGGGCCAGGCAGAGCCCGGTGGGGTTGTGGAAGTCCGGCAGCAGATACGCCAGGTCCGCCCCGTGCGTGGCGGCAGCGAGGGCGGGCAGGTCCCAGCCGGTGTCGGTCAGGGCCACCGGGGTGATCCGCGCCCGGGTGCTGCGCAGCAGGTGCAGGGCGTGCGGATAGGTGGGGTGATCGACCACCACTCGGGCTCGGGGGCGCAGCAGGGTGCGCACCAGCAGGTGCACCCCGTGCTGGGCTCCGGTGGTGATCAGGATCTGCTCCGGGGTCGTGGCCAGTCCGCGGGCCCGGTACCGGGCCGCCACCGCTTCCCGCAGTTCGGGCAACCCGATCTGGGCGTAGCCGTGGCGGGGCAGGTGCCGGGGCAGCTGCTCCACTGCTGCGGTGTAGGCCCGGTGCAGGGCTTCCCCGGGGGCCGGTGGGGAGGCGTGGGAGAAGTCGATCAGCTGCCCGTCCACGAGCTCGGTGGCGTGGTGGCCGGTACTCGTGGCCCCGGGCGGGACGGTGGTGGTGCTGCGGGTCCGCTGCCGGGTGGTGAGGTAGCCGGTCTCGCGCAGGGTCGTGTAGGCGGTGGCCACCGTGGTGCGGCTGATCCCCAACCGGGCGGCCAAATCCCGCTCCCCCGGCACCGTGGTCCCCAGCGGCAGGCGCCCGTCGAGGATCAGCAGCCGGATCCGCTCGGTGAGCTTCCGGTGCGCCGGGCCGGTCCCGGCCACCCAGTCCCCCAGCAGCCGGTCCAGGGTCGGGGCGGTGGTGTGCACCAGGCCAGGATCCGTGCTCTGGCACTGTTTCTCAAGTCCAGACACCCCCGAGGATGTGCACCGTGCCCCGGACCACCCGGCACAACCACTCCTCACCGAAGGACCCCCATGAGCGCACCCCCGTCCCCTCCGCCCACCGACCAACCGCTGGTGGCGCGGCGGATGAGCGCCGGCGAGCAGGTGCGGGCCGAGCACAAACCGCGCCGGCTGCTCCAGCTGCTGGCCGGGCTGATCGGGTACGGCACCGCCTTGGCCCTGCTGGTCGGCTCCGGGTTGGGGGCCTCGAGCCGGAATGTGCTGGCCGAAGGCCTCGCCCACCGCACCGGGATGTCCTTCGGGATGGCCACGAACCTGATCGCGCTCACCGTGCTGGTGTTCTGGATCCCGCTGCGCGAACTGCCCGGGCTGGGCACCGTCGTGAATGTGGTGCTGGTCGGGGCCGCCGCCGATGCCGCCACCCACCTCCTGCCCGCCCCGGGCACAGTGGCCGAGCAGCTGGCCCACTACAGCCTCGGACTGGTCCTGTTCGCCTTCTGCGACGCGCTCTACCTCGGGGCCCGCTTCGGCGCCGGACCCCGCGACGGGCTGATGACCGGGGCTGTGCGGGTCACCGGTCAACCACTGTGGAGAGTGCGCACCGGCATCGAAGCCCTCGTACTGGCCGTCGGCTGGGGCCTCGGCGGCACCGTCGGGGCGGGCACCGTGGTCCTGGCCGTGGCCGCCGGACCCCTCGTGCAGACCTTCCTGCGCCACACCACCGTCCCGCTGCAGGCAGATAATCCGACCAGGTCAACGGCCTGTTGAGCGCCCCTCGTGCCCATGGACGATGGGGCGCCCTGCTAGGGATACCGGCGATGGTCCTGGCGGCACGGTCTTCTCCAGCAGGGTGGCGCTGTATCAGGGCCCGTCGAAGTCCCGCCTGCCTACCTCCTGGAATCCCTTCCGCTGGTAGAAGGTGCGCAGAGCCGTGTTCGACTCCACGCAGTCCAACCGGATGACCTCGGCTCCTTCAGCCCGGCCACGCTCCGCGGCCCAGTCCAGGAGAAACGCCCCCAGGCCACGGCCGGCCACACCGCGGTGGACCATCAGCCCGTGGACGTAGACCGCCGGGGTGTTCTCGGTGCCCCAGACCTCGGGATCGGCCCACAGCAGCCGCACGGCCGCGGCAACTCCCCGGGCGGGATCGCGGACCAGATACCACTGGCCGGCCCGGATCTGCTCGGTGACCTCCTGCTGGCTGACGTGCCCGTGGCCCCATTGCTCGATGCCCTGCTCATCCAGCCAGTCCTCGATCTGGCGCCGGAGCTCGTGCACGGCCGTCGCGTCGGCAAGGACAGCCGGTTCAACCGGGGCGGGTCGCGAACTCGTCATGGTCACCACGTTAAGACAGCATCACTGTTCACCACGGTGACCAGGCACCAACCTTCACCGGAGCAGGGTCCGCCGCTAACCGGCCATATGTCAAGCGGTAGGAGGGAAGCCGCGCCAGATCACCCATTGGTGGGGCAGTCCCTTCAGGAAGGATCGGCGGGCGTGATCGTAGACTGGGTCACATGAACCCATCACCACGACGTCGTTCTTCGTTGCTGGGATCAGCTGCTGTGACGATCTTGGCACTGAGCGGGTGCTCGGCCCCCAGTGACTCGCCCGACGCCACAGCCCGCAACGCTTTGGGGTCGCCAGTCGGCCGGGCGCCGATCGCGCAGTCGCCCGTCTTCGACGGAGACTACGACGCCTACCGGACCAGACCGGACCTCGAAGAATTTAGGGTCGACATCAGCCCGGGACCGGCTGCAGAGGAAGCCCACGACGGTGTGATCGTGCTGTCACCGAGAAACACGGTAGCCGATGAGCAGTCCATCGCCAATGCCATCCTGGACGAGCACGGTGATCCGCTGTGGCTACAGAGCTTCGATGACATCGACGATGCCAACAACCACGTCCATAACGCCCTGGTGCAGACTTACCAGGGCGAGCCGGTGGTGACCTGGTGGGAAGGTAGCGACCAGGGGGGCCACGGATACGGCGAAGTCGTGATGGTCGACTCGTCCTATCAGGAGATTCACCGGCTGTCGGCCGCCGGTGGCCTGGCCGTGAAAGGGCCCGACTTCCACGAATATCGCATCACCGATCGAGACACCATGCTCTGGGTGGCTTACGTTCCCACCCAAACCGATCTCAGTGCCATCGGGGGTCCACAGGAGGGATGGGTCACCGACGGGGTGGTGCAGGAGCTCGACATCGCCACCGGCGAGGTGCTCTTCGAGTGGAGTGCCCTGAACCATGTTCCGGTCTCGGCCACCCGCGAGGTGTCCGTCACCAATCAGGAGTGGGACGAGGGCCTGGGCACCGAGGAGAACCCGCTCGACTACTTCCACATCAATTCGGCGCACTTCGACGATGACGGATCTCTGCTGGTCTCGGCCCGCAACACCCACGCCATTTACCACATCGACGTCGAGACCGGCGAGGTGAACTGGACGCTCGGCGGCACGGAGAGTGATTTCGAGCTGTCCGAGGACGCGTACTTCGCCTGGCAGCACGACGCGCAGCGCGAGGACGACGGCACCATTCGGCTCTTCGACAATGCAGCCACCCCGGCCTACCGCGAGAACTCGCGGGTGCTGTGGCTCGAGCTCGACCAGGACGCCGGCACGGCCAGCCTCGCACGCCAGCTCGACCCGCCCCAGCCACGACTGTCCGACTACATGGGCAATGCCTCCCGGCTCGACAACGGGAACCTGCTTGTCGGTTGGGGGTGGGAACACTTCTACACCGAATACACCGCCTACGGAGAGGTCGTCTACGACGCAGCCACCGCCCCCTTCGACAGCTACCGGGCCTACTCTGCGCAGTGGACCGGGACCCCGACCAAACCACCGGCTCTGGTCGTCGAGGGCGACATCGCCTACATCAGCTGGAACGGCGCGACGAACGTCGCGCAGTGGCGGCTGCTGGCCGGTAACGACGAGGGCAGCGCCACCGAGCAGGCGGTCGTGGACAAGGACGGCTTCGAAACCCGAATCCCGGCACCACACGACGCACCGTACATCGCGGTGCAGGCCCTCGATGCATCCGGTGAGGTGCTCGGCGCAAGTTTCATCCGCACCGAATAGCCCAGCCCCCGCACGGTTGAGCGCCGGACATGTCGAACATGCACCGCACGAACACCGGCCGTCACCACCTGCCTACCGGGCCACCGGGGCGGACGCCGAAGCAGAGACGATAACTCCCATGGGTCGACGTCCGGGAACCGGGCCATACTTAAAGCGGTTGGAGGGAAGTGCCCTCAGGTCACCGTGTGCTGCGATAGTCCCCGGTAGGAAGGTGCGGCTCGAAGGCCCCTCGTGCCTCAGCAGGCCACCGGGTGACTCCAGCGCCGAAGGAGGTTCCGGGTCCAGGACGGGTCGGTAGCGTAGGAGTCATGACAGTGGAAACGGAGACGCCGGGGGAAGAAGCCCGGGTCCGCGCCCTGCACGCGCTGCATGTCCTCGACACGCCCCGGGAGGAGCGCTACGACCGGGTGGTGCGCATTGCACAGCAGGTCTTCGGGGTGAAAGCCGCCGCGGTGAACCTGATCGATGCCGATCGTCAGTTCACCAAGGCCGAGGCCGGCCTGGACGGCCTGGTCCACGCCACACGCACCGACTCGCTGTGCGCCCGCACTGTGGCGGCCGACGAGATGCTGGTCGTTCCGGACGCGGTGATCGAGCAGCGGTTCGCCGGCAGCTCCTTCGTCGCGGGTCCGGACCCCGTGCGGTTCTACGCCGGGCACCCGCTGCACGCTCCCGGCGGGGAGCCGGTGGGGTCGCTGTGCCTGGTCGACGACCACCCGAGGGAGCTGGACGAGCGGGAGCGGCGTCTGCTGGGCGAGATGGCCGCGTGGGTCGAACGCGAGCTGGCCGCGGCCCGGGAGATGGAGCGGGCCGAGCAGGTGCAGCAGATGCTGATGCCCCGCACCGCCCTCACCACGCCGGAGATCCAGGTGGCCGGGCGGTGTCTCCCGGCCAGATCGCTGGGTGGTGACTTCTACGACTGGACGGTGCAGGACGACCAGCTGCAGGTCATGGTGGCCGATGTGATGGGCAAGGGGATCCCGGCAGCCCTGCTGGCGGCCTCGGCACGCGCGGTGCTGCGCGGCACGTTCCAGTACAACGCCACGTCCGAGGCGATGGCTCGCGCCAGCGGGGCGCTGACCCCGCTGCTGGAGGAGGCCGGGGCGTTCATCACCGCGTTCATCGCCCGGCTGGACCTCGACAGCGGCGCCCTGGAGTACATCGACGCCGGTCACGGTCTGGCCCTGGTCCTGCGCCCCGATGGGACCTGGCGCCGGCTGACCTCCTCCGGACCGCCCCTGGGCGTGCTGTCGGGCTGGGCCTGGGACCTGCACGCCGATGCCCTGGAGCCGTCCGAGACCTTGCTCGTGGTCTCGGACGGATTCCTGGACTTCTTCACCGACCTCGACGAGGCCGCCTCCACCGCTGCGGCGCTGAGCCTGCTGGCCGCGACCGCCGAGGAGCTCGTGGTGCTGTGCAGCGACTACGCCGACTCCGCCGTGGCCGAGGACGACACGACCGTCCTGGCCCTGCGCCGTGTCAGCTGAGCCGGGGCGGGGCCCTGACCGTGGGTCTGCGCGGTGACCGCCGCTGAGCCACCGCCGCGGGACCGGACCGCTGTCGGCGTGGGGCTAGGGCCGGTCCCTGTGGTACTCCCTGCGCAGCTCCCACACGTTCGTGCCGCCGTGCCGTTCGATTACCACCGTGCTCACTAGAGACCGAATCAGGGCGAGACCGCGGCCCGACTCGTCCAGGTCCTCCGCTGCGGGCGCGGCCTCGAGGTCCAGGGTGGCAGGAGCGGCACCGATCTCGG
Source organism: Kocuria sp. SM24M-10 (assembly GCF_001027955.1). Taxonomy (NCBI): domain Bacteria; kingdom Bacillati; phylum Actinomycetota; class Actinomycetes; order Micrococcales; family Micrococcaceae; genus Kocuria; species Kocuria sp. SM24M-10. Next base: position 74,671 of record NZ_LDNX01000092.1, read on the forward strand.
AGATCGTCGCTTCGAGCCGGCGCGGTGTCGCAGTGGCGCCGACCGCAAGCTCCAGGGCCGTGCCGGAGGCCGGCACGGCATGGTCGATGACGTTGGCGGCCGCTTCCAGCACCGCGAGGGTGAAGGCGTCCCGATCGGACTCCGGGACGAAGTCCGCCTCGGCCCACAGGCTGTTGAGGTCGTCGTGCATCGCCTCGACGGTCTCGGCCCGCGCCGGGCCCCGACGGGACCGCCGGGCCAGGATCTCAGGCACGGGGGAAGGCGTCCTCGGGTGAGCGGTAGGGGGTGAGCACCCGGTCCATGCCGGTCAGCTTGAGCACCATGCGCACCTGGTCGTTCACGGCGGCGATGCGCAGGTCGCCGCCGGCCTGCCGGGCCAGTTTGAGGCAGCCGACCAGGGCGCCGAGGCCGGAGGAGTCCACGAACTCCACCCCCGCCATGTCGATCACCACGTGCTGGTGGCCGGTGCCGACCACCTCGGCCACCACTTCGCGCAGCTTCGGTGCCTGCACCATGTTCAGCCGACCGGCGCCGGAGATCAGGGCACAGCTGGGAGTGTACTCCACGGTGAACGTCATGGGTGTTCCTCTCCTCCGGCGCCGCCCGCTCACGACGCTGTGCTCACAGTATCGAGCCAGGGGTCGCCGGACTCACGTCGGCCGGCCGGTCCGGCGACGACCGTCCCGCTGCACACTAGGCTGGGTGACCGTGGGCGGGGTTCCCGTGCCGCAGACACCCCCGGGGAGATGATGTGCACCGTTTCGTGATTCGCCTGCTGGTCCTGCTGACCGTCATCCTCGGCGTGAATTACGTGACGTGGCGCTGGCTGGAGTCGCTGAACTGGTCGGCGTGGTGGATCGCCGTGCCGCTGGTGCTGGCCGAGACCTACAGCCTGATCGACGTGATGCTGTTCGGCCTCACGATGTGGCGGATCAAGGAGCGCACGCCCCCGGAGGCCCCGCCCGGGATGACAGTGGACGTCTTCATCACCACCTACAACGAACCGCTGGACATGGTCATGGACACCGCCCGGGCCGCCCAGCGCATCCGGTATCCCCACGCCACCTGGATCCTCGACGACGGGGCGCGCGAGGAGCTGCGGGAGCTGGCCGAGGCCCACGGCATCGGCTATCTCACCCGCAGCGCGGACTGGGCGGACCGGCCCCGCCACGCGAAGGCGGGCAACCTCAACAACGCCCTGATGCTCACCCAGGGCGAGTTCATGCTCATCCTCGACGCCGACCAGGTCCCGAAGCCGGAGATCCTCGACCGGACGCTGGGCTACTTCAACAACCGCAAGGTCTGCCTGGTCCAGACCCCGCAGTGGTTCGTCAACGTCCCCGATGACGACCCGCTGGGCAGCCAGGCGCCCCTGTTCTACGGTCCGCTCCAGCAGGGCAAGGACGGCTGGAACGCGGCCTTCTTCTGCGGCTCCAACGCGATCCTGCGCCGCGAGGCGCTGATGCAGCTGGGCCTGGTCGGCTACGTGCAGGAGGTCGAGCGCAACATCCGCGCCGCGCTCAAGGGATCGCGCTCCGCGGTGCGCAAGGCACGCCGATCCGCGCAGGCCGCCGACCCGGTGGTCGGCCGCCTGCTCGACGAGGTGGAGCAGGCCACCCGCACGGCCCGTGCGGAACTGCAGTCCGGGCGCTCCTACAGCGAGATCACCTACGACCTGCGGCGCACGGTGGACCGCGCCGTCCAGGAGCTCGTGGCCGCGGACGTCACTGCGCTGCAGGCGGACCTGGCGGAGATCTCCGCGCTGGGGCTGGACGGCGATCACGGGCACCTGACCCCGGAGGAGGTCGAGGCAGCCGTCGAACAGCTCTCCTCCCGGGAGTGGTCCCCGCTCGGGGCGCTGGAGTCCGTGCAGGCGGTGCTCGACGCCATCTCCGTGGAACGCGGCGACGAGGCGCAGCCGGTCATGCCGCTGGCGACGATCTCGGTGACCGAGGACATGGCGACCTCCATGCGGATGCACGCGCTGGGCTGGCGCAGCGTCTACCACCACGAGGTTCTGGCGCTGGGCCTGGCCCCGGAGGACCTCAAGACCATGCTGACGCAGCGTCTGCGCTGGGCGCAGGGCACCATCCAGGTGCTGCTGCGGGAGAACCCGCTGTCCAAGCGGGGCATGAAGTGGACCCAGCGCCTGATGTACTTCGCCACCATGTGGAGCTACCTGTCCGGCTTCACCGCGGTGGTCTACATCGCGGCGCCGATCATCTACCTGCTGTTCGGCGTGCTGCCCGTCAACAGCCTCAGCACGGAGTTCTTCATCCGGTTCATCCCGTTCATGCTGATCAACCAGGTGCTGTTCGCGGTGGCCGGGCGGGGCGCCAAGACCTGGCGGGGACAGCAGTACAGCCTGGCCATGTTCCCCACCTGGATCAAGGCGTGCACCACGGCCGCACGCAACGTGTGGTTCGGCCGCCCCCTCGGCTTCGCGGTCACCCCGAAGGTCAAGGAGGGAAACAGCCGGGACTGGCACCTGATCCGGCCCCAGCTGATCGCCATGGGCCTGCTCGCCGCGGCGGCGGTGATCGGCATCGCGCGCCTGGCCCTGGGGCTGAACGAGCCGATCGGCACCCTGGTCAACGTCGCCTGGGTGGTGTTCGACCTGGTGCTGCTGAGCGTGCTGATCGAGGCCGTGCGCTACGACGGCTTCACCCCGGAGGAGGAGCCTGTGCCCAGCGAGGCCCGATGATGCCGCATCGTCACGGGAAGACGACAGGGCTGCACCATCAGGGTCCGCCGCGAGTCAGGCACCGACGACCATGGACATCTACCGACCGGACCGGCGCTCCGTGCTCACCGCCGCGCTCACGGCCGTCCTCGTGAGGGGCTGCGCGGAGAGGACCACCATCGAGAGCCTGCCTCCCCATCACCGCATCCGCCCGCTGGAGCACGGGGTCTTCCTGCCCCACGGCCCCCAGGACGGGCCGGCCTTCACGGCCATGATCGGTGCCGCCCCCCGGTGGATGCTGCTCTTCCGGGACTGGACCCACGAGGTGCCGCCGGTGGCGGCCCTCGACGCCGTGCGGGCCCAGGGAGCCACCCCCGTTCTGACCTGGGACCCCTGGCACGCCCCGGCCACCGGCGAGGTGCCCGCGGACGCCGCACAGCAGCCGGCCTTCGCCCTGTCCCGGTTCGCGGCGGGGGACCACAACCACCGCATCAGCACCTGGGCGTCGGCCTTGGCCGCGTGGGGCCACGACGTCGTGCTGAGGTTCGCCCACGAGATGAACGGCACCTGGTACCCGTGGGCGGCAGGCGTCCAGGGCAACACCGCCGAGCAGTACGTGCGGGCCTGGCGACACGTCCACCGCGTGTTCGCGGCGGCCGGGGCCACCAACGTGCGCTGGTGCTGGGCGCCCAACGTCCCGGCCCTCGCCCCGGACACGGGCGGCGCACGGCTTGCCGACTGCTTCCCCGGGCAGGACGTGGTCGACGTCCTCGGCCTCGACGGCTACAACTGGGGGTCCTCGGAGCCTCCGCTGTCCTGGACCACCCCCGAAGCACTCTTCGGCCCCGGCCTGGCGCAGCTTCGCGGACTGGGGGCCCGGCTGCCGATCATGGTGACGGAGACGGCGTCGGCCGAGGGGCACGAGCCCGCGCAGTCCAAGGCCGAGTGGATCACCGAGCTCTTCGACTACCTCCTCCGGCAGGGCGACGTCCTCGGGGTCATCTGGTTCCACGAGCGCAAGGAGCGCGACTGGAGCGTCGACTCCTCCGCCGCCGCCCGAACCGCGTACCGCCGCGCCGTGGCGAAGCTCCACTGAACTGCGCAGACCGGGGGCGGCTTATCAAGGACGTAGACGCCGCCTGTCATACTCGGGTGTGTCCCCGCTTGAGCCGCTGCCACTCCCCGCCAGACGACCCAGTAAGCGGTTGTCCAATGTGAGTTCCTGTTTTATCTCACCCTCCACCGCCCCAGCGGGTCCAGCGTGGTGATGACCAACGTGTCGCCGTACCCGAGTGCGGCCACTGCCTCCTCGAACGGCGGACGTGAGGCAGTCCCCAGGTACGCCCCTGCTCATATAGCACATGCCCTTCTGCGGGATGTCCATTGCACGGCGCCAATGTCCGCAGAAGCCAATTGATGACACGTCGAGTAGCGCGCGCCTCTTCTCCCTGGTAGTTACTGATCCGTAGGCTGGATGTTGCCTACGGACCCCCCCAAGGAGATTTCATGAGCAAGAAAAGGGTCGTGGGCACGACCGTCGCATTGACTGCATTGCTGGTGGCCGGAGTAACGCCTGCCGCCAATGCCATTGAGGTCGACACGACACCCCCTGAGCTGGTCAGCTTCACCGTTACCCCCTCGGTGATCGATGCTCGCAAGGGCGGAACCGTCAAAACGGTTCTCCACATCAAGGACGCCACCTGCTTGGACGAGTACGAGCCCACGATCTCTCTCTGGAACGCAGCGGAGAACCCCTACAGTGGCCTGGTTACTCCCGCGCGGACGTCGGGCACCTGTGCCGATGGGATCTATGAGGCGAACATCTCCATTCCCGCCTCCGCCCTAGGAACTCAGCCCTTCGGCCAGTGGGAAATGAACCTCTTCCCGCTCCGCGACACGCTCGGTAACTCGGGCTTCTTCGAGGAGCGAACTCTCACCTACGCCGCATCCCCCGATGCGGTGAAGAGCTTGCAGGTGACGGCAACCTCCGCCAACGCCGTCTCGGCATCGTGGGTAGCCCCGGATGCCAATGGCTCCCCCATCACCCTGTACGTCATACGCGTCAAGGACTCCACTGGCGCGACCCGCCTCACCAAGTCCGTGACCGGGACCTCTGTCAAAGACCTGAACGCGTCCCTGGTGGCAGGCCAGTCGTACTCCCTCGAGATCACAGCCCACAACAAGGTCGGCGGGACGGAGACCGCCAAGACGACCTTCACCGCCACCGCCGCTACCTATATCCCGCCAGCGGTCTCCCCGTTCAGCGATGTGTCCACGGGTCAGCAGTTCTACAAGGAAATGGCCTGGCTCAGCAGCCGGGGCATCTCCACCGGCTGGGACAACGGCAACGGCACCCGCTCCTACAAGCCCCTGGCCCCGATCAACCGCGACGCGATGGCTGCCTTCCTCTACCGCATGGCCGGCTCCCCGGCCTACACGCCCCCGGCCAAGTCCCCGTTCACCGATGTGTCGACCAAGCAGGACTTCTACAAGGAGATGTCCTGGCTCAGCAGCCAGGGGATCTCCACCGGGTGGGACAACGGCAACGGGACCCGCTCCTACAAGCCCCTGGCCCCGATCAACCGCGACGCCATGGCCGCCTTCCTCTACCGCATGGCCGGCTCCCCCGCCTACACACCCCCGGCCAAGTCCCCCTTCACCGACGTGACCACGGGCCAGCAGTTCTACAAGGAAATGGCCTGGCTC